>DYNG01000111.1 GCA_020721165.1 Desulfocapsa sulfexigens | reverse complement strand
AAAATCATACGGGGTCATATCACCGGCCTCACCAACGGGCAGGGCCTGACAATCAAGGGTTGCAGCAGCCGCCTCCGCCAATTTTCGGGTATTGCCAGACTGGGAAGAATAAATCACGATTTTTTTCATCATACACCTCGTCCCTAAAAATTAAAAATTTTAGCTTCAATTGCCATATCAATCAGGTGGGGGCCGCCATCAAGTTTCATGGTGGGATAAAACTGCTCTTCCCTGAGATTGCGCCCCTTGGCGCAGGGGGTACAGACCCCCACCGCCACTCCCGCTTCAATCAGGGCCGGGATATAATCGGCCGGACAATCGCCGGTTGTGGTCTTCTTCGTTCCGTCTTTGGCCCGATCGGCCCAGAAAACCCCATCATCCACCAAAAAAATGTTGGTGGTATGCCCTTTTCCCATGGCAATTTTGGCAAACTGAAAACACCTCGTCGCCTTTTCGTTGTCATCGGTGTGGAGAATAAAAAGAAACTGAGCCATGTCACTACCTCCCGCAAAAAAGAGAAATAAGAACGAAAAAGGAATTTTCAAGGAGAAGCCCTTTTCCGCGTTCAAGGATATGGTCATTCATGGGGCGCTGGCGAGCAGTTCCGCCAGTTGCTGCTGGGCAAATTCGATGGAGGGGTCGAGTTCAAGGGCCAGGCTAAAGAAATGCACGGCCTCTTCGGCTTGGCCCAGTTTACGGTAATTGACCCCTAAATTGGCGTAATCCATGGCTGAATTGGGACTCAGTTCCACGGCGCGGTGAAAGTGAATCAAGGCCTGGGCAAAACAGTTTTTCTTGTACCAGCAGACCCCCAGCATATTATGCAGATCGGCTCGCTGCTTATCCTCAACCAGCCCCTGCTGTAACACAATAATAGCCCGGTCATATTCGCCCAGCTCTTTCAGGCAATGCCCCTTGTAGGAATAGATATAGGGGAGATCCTCCGCCTCTGGCGACAAAGACAGGGCCCGGTCAAAGGCCGCCACCGCCTGCTCATTCTCGCCGTTCAGATAAAAATTGCGGCCCCGATAAAAGGCCAGATAATAGGCATCAGGAATCAAGCTCTCCAGTCCTGCCAGCTTCCACTCAAGATATTCAGGGTCATCCACCCGCTCCACCAGCAGTTTAGCGGCAAAAAGGCCCACATCCTGAACCCTGGAGCGTTCCCGAAAATGGGCGCCGGGGATAATGGTATAGATGGCCGGCACCTGCAATTGGGGATGCGTGACATCAAGCATAAACACCTCCATCCCCATTCTGGATAAGGCCGCCACGCAGTTGTCCACCTCGGTCTTTATGTTCAGATCGGCCAGCAGGGGCATCTGCTGCATGGTGGTCAGGCGCCCTTCGGCGGCGGCATTGGTCACAAAGGCCACTTCCTCCAGGGATTGCGGTTTGGGCAGACCGGAGGCGATATAATTGGAACCACTGTTAAAATCGCCGGCCAGTTGCGCCACCTCAGTGACGGCCCGGATCAAGGCCTTGTGCGGATCGGGAGTGGTGCCGGCGGTAAAGACAATTTCGCTTCTTGCCGGAAACGAGCTGCGGTCAATGGCCAGGGCCGCCACCGTACAGATGCCGGTATCGAGACTAAAATCATTGAGGTATAACTCAATATTATTCCGGGAAAATTTGGCGAGGAGGTCGCGGGCCACCGGGTCAGTCACCGAGGCCGGATCAATGGCCGGGGTAGCCAAGCGACCATGACTGACCAGGGAGCAGACATGGCGCTCCACAACCTCAGAAATGCCCTGCAAGGCGGCCTCTTCCAGCGTATTGCCCGCTGAGGGGCCGTTAAACTCGTTGATGGCAAAGAACCAGGAGAAGGGAATCAGCACCCCTTTCCCGCTCTGAATATGCGTGGCCCAGGCCCACTGCAGGGGAATGCCCTGCAAAACCTGCTCCACAAAGTCCTCGTCATGGTGGGTATCATGGACCGATTGCAGCAGGTATGAAGGGGACAGCACTGGAAAACCGGCCTCCCGCATCTGCTGATAATCGCCGATGATAAAATTCTCTTCATTGGCAGTGTAGGAAAAAAATGAAAACCGTTCAGCCAGTTCCATGCAGGCTGAGGCCTCGGCCTGCATGGCAGACGAACCTTTGCCCATCTGTTTTTTGGTGCCGGTGAGCAGGGCCGCATCGGCGCCGCAGACACTGAAATATACCGGAATGTCCAGACGACCATTATCAATGCGCCGCACCTCCTGCAAAATATCGAGGTCCAGATTTTTGAGTTTTTGCTGAAAACGAGCGACCGTTTCCGCAGGTTGAATGGCCTTGTCCTGGTCTATGACGCAGTGCTTCAGGCAATCCTGCAAACGGAGGGTGGATGTGTTCATTCTTTCACTAAAATTGGGAGACTATTAATGGCCATCGTTGCCGCCAGGAGCCAACTCCTGGATCGCACAACAACAGCCGGGAATCTTCAGCGCCGATGGTTATCGTTATTTTCAGCCGGGTTGCCGGAATCAGATCGCCAGCCCGCTCACACCACTCCAAAACAGTGACGCCGGAGCGGAAAAAATATTCATCAAGACCGGCATCCTCAATGTCAGCCCGGTCGGTCAGACGGTAAAAATCCCCGTGATAGAGCGGTAGCCGCCCCTGATATTCATGGAGCAGCGCAAAACTGGGGCTGCTGACACACTCGGCAGCCGGCACCGAAAGCCCCTGGGCAATGGCCTGGGTGAGGGTCGTCTTTCCCGCACCCAGATCGCCATCCAGACAGATAATATCAGCGGGCTGGGCCAGTTGCCCCAGCAGGCGGCCAAAGGCAGCCAGCTCAGCCAGGGTGTTGAGGCAAATCGCGCTCATTCTGGCCAGCTACTTGGTCGCCCTGGGATTTTTCAGCCACCAGGTCATCAACAACTGGGTATAATCATAATAGAGAGGCAGGGTGTCCGGCTGGCTGAAGATATTTCGATAGGCCAGACGATAGCCGTCCATATACCAGTTGGGCACCATATAATATCCATACCAGAGAACCCGATCCAGGGCTTTGCAGGCAGCGGTCAGTTCCTCCTGGGTCTGGGCGTAGATAATTTTATCCACCAGGGCATCAACCACCGGTTCCTTGATGCCGGCCAGGTTTTTGGAACCAGGGATATCGGCTGTGGCCGAATGCCAGTAGTTGCGCTGTTCATTGCCAGGAGACTGGGCCTGCCCATAGACATGAACAATCATGTCAAAATCAAATTTCTGCTCCCGCTCGGTATAGAGGGCCGGATCAATGGTGCGGTAATCCGCCTGAATCCCCAGTTTTTTCAGGTTGCTGACAAAGGGGGCCATGACCCGTTCAAAGCTGGCGGAGGCCAGAAGGATTTCAAAGCGAAAGGGCTCGCCGGCTTTATTGTGCAAAACCCCCTCCCGGATCGTCCAGCCCGCCTCCTGCAACAGCTCGCCGGCTCGCCGAAGATTGCCCCGCAACCCATCATTGCCGCTGGTGACTGGCGGAGTCAAAGGTGTGGTGAAGACTGCGGGTGGCAACTGGGAACGAAACGGCTCCAGATAGGAAAGCTCCAGGCCCGTCGGCAGACCCGTGGCCGCCAGCGGTGAATTGCTGAAGTAGGAATTGGCCCGTGTGTATTGGTCAAAAAAGAGCGATTTATTGACCCATTCAAAATCCAGGGCCAGCCCCAGCGCCTCACGCACCCGAGGATCTTTGAAAAGGGGCCGCCTCGTATTCATCAAAAATCCCTGCATCCCCGCGTTATTCTTATGAGGGAAGAGTTTTTTTATCAATGTCCCATCGGCGAATTTTCCGCCATCCAGATCGCGGGCCCACTGCTTGGCGATATTTACCGGCAGATAGTCAAATTCCCCGGACTTAAAGGCCTCCACCGCCACGATTTGATCTTTGTAATAGACGATGGTGATGGTGTCAAAATTAAACTGACCTTTACGCGCGGGATGATCTGCCGCCCAATAGTTGGGATTTCGTTTATAGGCAATGGATTTCCCCTGCTTGACCACATCCACGATATAGGGGCCGGAACCGATGGGCGGGGTCAGGGCGGCGGCGCCATCCTTGGGAATAAAACCCTGCTGCCTGTAAAATTTGGCCGACATCACCGGAAGTTGAGCCGCTATCATGTGCAATTCCCGATTGGGCTTGGCAAAATTAAAACGAATCCGGCGCTCATCCAGAATATCGGCCCCCACAATATCCTGGTAGTAAGAGGCGTAGGAGGGATGAGACTGTTCGCTCTTGAGGGTCTCCAGGGAGAACTTCACATCTTCCGGGGTTATCGGGCTGTTGTCGGAGAAGCGGGCGGATTCATTGAGGGTAAAGATGATGGACAACTTGTCCGCCGCCAGCGCCATATCTTTGGCAATCAGTCCATATTCGGCAAAGGGTTCATCAAGGCTGGCAACCGCAAGGGATTCAAAAACAAAACTGTCTAATCCCGTCGGCGGAATTCCTTTGAGGGTGAAAGGGTTCATCTTGTCAAAACTGCCCAGATCAAACAGGACCAGCGCCCCCCCCTTCACCGCCTGGGGCGAGGTATAATCAAACTGACGAAAATCAGAGGGATATTTGAGCTTCCCGTCAATGGAGATCCCATGCGCGGCCAGCAGGGAGAGCGGGTGAGCGGCAAGAAACACAAGAAAAAGCACAAAAGAAAAAAGTCGCGACATACAGATTAATTCCTTGAGAAAATGATTCCATAAAACCGTAAATCGAAAACCGATAGCTGTGGCAACAATACCCGTTTTCGAGTATTCTGTCAGCCATTCTTCGTCGTGGCTGCCCAGCCAACGGCAAGAAGGACGAATTTCCTGTAAAACTAATGCTATATCAGCAACAT
>DYNG01000110.1 GCA_020721165.1 Desulfocapsa sulfexigens | reverse complement strand
AGTTAATTGTCATAATAATCCTCCCGGGTCATGATCCCGCTGCGGCCAAACCACCAAGCTCCCAGAATAAGAATGGCACATGCCCCCAGACCAAAGAGGCCCCAGAAACCAGGAATCATCTTTTCTGCCCAGGTGTGGGCATGGCTTTTATCCACGGTCAGGCTCCAGATGAGGATCAGGACAATGCCGCCGTAACAACAGTAGATAACCGATTGAAGTCGGTCGCGAAGGTAATCAATAAAATTGACAATCATCCTGTCACCACCTTGACAAATTGCATCATAAATGAGGGGAAGATACCCAGAAGAACCGAAATTGTACAGGCGATCAGGATGGGGATCAGCATGGACAAGGGGGCCTCTTTGATACCTTGAAAGGTTTCTCCTTCCGGTCGTTTGCCGAAAAAGGCTTTAATGGTAACGGGGGCAAAATAACCGACATTGAGCATGGTACTGGCGATGAGGATGAAGAGAATGCCCATCTGGTGCGCTTGAATAGAACCTACCAGCAGGTTCCACTTGGTGACAAAACCGGCCACCGGCGGGGCCCCGATCATGGACAGGGAAGCAATGGCAAAGGCCCCGAAGGTAAAGGGCATGGTCTTGCCCAACCCACCCATATCGGAAATATCCTTTTTGTGGGCGGCAATATAAATGGCGCCGGCGCAGAAGAAGAGGGTGATCTTGGAGAAGGCGTGATTGACGATGTGAATGAGGCCGCCATCAATGCCAGCCGGGGTCAGCAGGGCAACGCCCATGATGATATAGGAAAGCTGACTGATGGTGGAGTAGGCCAGTCGCTCCTTGAGATTGTTTTTGGACAGGGCCAGGACTGAGGCCATGATGACAGTAAACCCGACAAAATAGGCAGTGGGAATCCCCAGGTTCAAGGCATGCATGGTGTCAACCCCAAAGACATACAACATGACCCGGGTGGTGCAGAAGACCCCAACCTTGACGACCGCTACGGCATGGAGAAGAGCCGAGACCGGAGTCGGGGCCACCATGGCGCCGGGCAGCCAGTGATGGAAGGGCATGACCCCGTTTTTGGCAAAACCGAAGAGGCAGAAGATATAGAGCATGATTACCAGGCTCTTGTTGACCTCTGGAGGGAAGATGCCGGTGGAGATATTAGGCGCAAAATCCAGGGTGCCGGTCAGGACATAGATGAGAATCAGGGCTGGCAGCAGAAAGGCCTTGGCGGTCGTGGTCAGATAGACAATGTATTTGCGGGCGCCGTTATAGCCTTCGGTATCCTGATGATGGGCAACCAGGGGATAGGTGCAGATGGAGACGATCTCATAGAAGAGATAGAGGGTAAAAAGATTATCGGAAAATGCTACCCCGATGGCCCCAAAGATGGCCAGAGCAAAACAGGCGTTGAACCTGGTCTGGGCCGGTTCGTGATGGGCCCGCATGTAGCCCATAGAATAAAAAACAGCAATGGTCCACAGGGAGGACGCCACCAGAGCAAAGATCATGGACATGCCATCGGCCCGCAGCGTCACCGTTACTCCGGGCAGGATATTGAACATGTGAAAGATCAGGGTTTTCCCCGAGAGTACGGTCGGGATCATGGAGGCGACAAGCAGGAAGAGAAAAATAGAGGCCAGGGAGGATACTCCTTCCCTGATATTCTCATTCTTTCCCAGGAACATGACGCCCAGAGTGCCGAGTAGGGGAATCATGAGCGCGATAAGAAGTTTTGCGGAGCTGATGGTTGTTATATCCATGACAACTGTCCTTTTCCTAACCTTTAAGTTCGACCAGATCTTCGGTGTCGATTGATTTATAGTTTCGATACACGGCAATGACAATACTGAGGCCAATGGCGGCTTCAGCGGCGGCAATGGCCATGATGAACAGGGTGAAAATCTGGCCCACGGTGGGGTCAGGGGCGGTAAAGCGGTTAAAGGCCATAAAGTTGAGAGAAGCGGCCGCCAGCAGTAATTCAGCCGCGATGAGCATGCCGATCAGGGTGCGGCGGGTCACCAGACCGTAAATGCCCATGCCAAAAAGGAGGGCGGCCAGAACCAGATAGGTCTGCAAGCTGTTGTGGAGAGAAAGGATGGAAATTGTCTGCATTATTTACTCCTCCCGGCCCGACCGATGACCAGAGCCCCGATAATGGCAATCAGTAAAACAATGGAAACGAGCTCAAAGACCATGGAGTATTGGGTCAACAACTGAATACCAATTTCTTTGACCGATCCCCCATTGACCTTGGGGGCCTTGGTGAATGTGGTTCGCAGGGCCATGACGACCATGCCGAAGGCTACGATGCCAGCCGTTATCAATCCCAGGGGGCCGGACAGAGGGCTGGAGGGCCCATGCTTGACCTTTTCTTCAGGGGCCGCGAGCATGATGGCAAAGGCGATGGTAATACAGACGGCTCCCACATAGATGAGCATCTGCATCATGGCGACAAAAGGTGAGTTCAGGAAATAGTAGAGAGCGGCCATGCCGATGAAACAGACAACCAGGCCGGCCACGGCACGAACCAGGCGGCGGGCGCAGCAGGCGATAATACCGCCGGTTATCGTTGTCGCCACCATGATGAGAAATACCACACCGGTCAGGCCATCAGCAGTCAACAGCCCGGGTGCGGCAGTCGTCGCGGTTACAGCCAGAGAAGGATTCATGCCTTTCTGTCCTCCAATCGTTGAAGAAGATTGAAATGAAAGTCTTCTTTGCGAGTTGATGCAAGATTGTATTCTTTAGAAAATTCAATGGCATCAAAGCCACAACTTTCTACACACTGTCCACACAGAGAGCATTTGGTGAAATCAAGATCGTATCTGCTCAACACCTTTTTCTTTTTGACTTTGCCGTCCACCTCAATTTCAACGGATATTGAACCCAAGGTGATGCAGCCGGAAGGACAGGCCCGTTCGCACATGCCGCAGACCACGCATTTAGCCTTGCCCTCTGCATCGGCCAACAACTCAATATGGCCACGGAATTTGGCCGACATGGGCAGGGTCTGGTAGGGATAGGGGACGGTGACCACCGGTTTGAAAAATTCCTTGAAGGTGATGCCCATGCCAATGAGCAAACTTTTGCCCCCATAAAAGATATCGCCGAAATAACTGCCCATATTAGAACACCTTCAGTAATCCTGCCGTGAGCAGCAGGTTGAACAGGGAGATGGGAATCAGGATTTTCCAGGACAGATTGAGCAGTCCATAAATAGTGGTGCGGGGAAAAGTCCAGCGAATCCAGATAAAGGTAGCGATGAGCAGATAGATTTTCAGCAGAAACCACCAGACCCCTGGGAACAGACCAAAGGGGCAGTCCCAGCCCCCAAAGAACAGGATGGTTGTCAGGCTGGCGCCAATAACGATGTTGGCATATTCGCCCATGAAGAAGAGGCCAAATCCCATGCTGCCATATTCGGTGTGAAAGCCGGCCACCAGTTCACTCTCTGCTTCGCCCAGATCAAAGGGGGCGCGGTTGGTCTCCGCCAGGGAGCAGATAAAGAAAATAATAAAGGAGATGGGCATCAAGGGGCTTTGCAGGGAAGGAAAGATGTTCCAGTGCCAGAAGCCGCCGGCCTGGGCCTCGCTGATGGTCTTGAGATCCATGGAGCCATTCATCATGACCACGGTGATCGCGGTGATCAGCATGGGGATTTCATAGGATATATTCTGCGAAACCGCCCGCACCGAGGCCATGACCGAATATTTATTTCGTGAACCCCAACCGGCAAAGAGGATGGCCATCGCCCCCAGGGAGGCGAAGGCGAAGATCATCAAGACCCCAATTTCCATGTTATGGGCGGCAATCCCCTGGCTGAAAGGGATGGTGACAAAGCTCATGATGGCCGGAGCCATCGCCAGTACCGGAGCCACCATAAACAGAATCTTGTCGGCCCCACCGGGGATCATGATCTGCTTGGTCATGAGTTTAATACCATCCAGCGGGGGTTGCAGCAGGCCCAGAGGTCCATTGATATTGGGGCCGGGGCGTCGTTGAATGCGACCGGCGCCCCGCCTTTCAGCCCACACCAGATAGGCGGCATTGACCGCCGCAAAGCCAATGGCAATGACGACAGCAACGATGACATTTAGTAAGGTTAAACTCATTATGCTTCTCCCTTGTTTCCCATCTCAGTGGTATCCTGCAACTCCGTTTTCTGGTCAATAAGATGTGAAATTATCTGTCTATTTCTGGTATAACGAGATCGAGACTGCCCATGAAGGCCAGGGCATCCATGATCAGCATTCCTTCACAGGCCTCATCAAAGAGGTGCATGTTGGAATAGGTTGGCGAACGGAGTTTCAGGCGATAGGCATTCTTGTCGCCATCGCTGACAATCCTGATGCCAAAACTGCCCCGGGCGGTCTCGACTGCCTGATAAAAATCGCCCACGGGCAACTTGATGTTTTTGGGTTTTTTCTCGGGCATGATCGGGCCGTCGGGTAATTTGGCCAAGCCCTGTTCAATAATCCGTAACGACTGCTCCATTTCATCCATCCGCACCTTGTAGCGGGCCAGAGAGTCACATTCGTGATAAACCGGCACATCAAAATCAAATTCAGGATAGACGGAATAAGGTTCGTTTTTACGGACATCAAAGTTGATGCCGGAACCACGGGCCACCGGCCCGGTGGCCCCATATTTGCGGCACATCTCGGCGCTGATCGGGGCGATCCCCTCCAGTCGTTTCTGAAAAATGATATTGCCGGTGACCAGGGCAGCGTATTTTTTCAGCGATTTACGCATGCGGGGGATGAATCGTTTGGCGGCCTCCACAAAATCCTCATCCACATCGTTATACAGTCCGCCAAAACGATAATAACAGTAGGTGAGGCGGGCTCCAGTGAC
>DYNG01000109.1 GCA_020721165.1 Desulfocapsa sulfexigens | reverse complement strand
ATGGTCATAACCGTGACCGCCTCGCCGTCGCTCTCCAGCCGCAACTCGGTGTTTTCCGCAGCTTGCGAGCTGGCAAGGGCCTCCTGCCGCAGGGCCGCCAGCCACTGGGTGGTCTTGCCCGGACTCATGGCGGCCTCGGCCTCTTCTGTCTGAATAAGTTCAAGAAGATGAGAGAGATTGGTTATCCTTCGTTCCGCCAGGGGTTGCCGGGCCAGGGCCAGAAAGATCCCCTCCTCTTCAATAAGTCTGGTCATCATGGCCAGAAAGCCCCGTTCCTGCCAGAGTTGATGATAACCATGAAAGCGCCGCGCCCACCGATCCACGATTCTGGCCTCCTGCCACAGGGCATGGAGTTGCTGGCCATTCATGGCAAACCAGGGCGCCGTCAGAGCCGTTTTCAGGGCCACCATATCTCCCGGCCCGCTGAGCGCCTGCAACAACAGGAGCAGATGCTGGCATTCAGTCGTGGCAAAGACCGACTGCTGGCTGGCCATAACCACGGGAATGCCGACCCGGGCCAAAGCGGTCTGAAACAAATCCGCCTGACGATGACTGCGCACCAGAATGGCAATATCCTGCGGGGCAAGAGGCCGCGCCGGCCCGGCCCCCACAGCCAGCATGACTGGCTCCGCCGCATTCAGCAGGCGGCCAATTTCGGCCACCACAAAGGAGACAATCCGGGCTGAGGCGGCGGTTGCCCCCCAGCGGCCATCGGCGCTGTCAGGAGCCGGGCCCAGCTCACAATAGACCAGGGGGGACAGGGGATTTTCACCCCCTTCGGTCAGTTGCCCATCCGCCGCCGTCTTTGCGGCCTCCACCGGCAGGTAGGGAAGCTCGGCGCTGGCAAAACTGTCGGATCGCAGTAAAAAAAGACGGTTGACGGCCTCCACCAGGGCCGGATGGGAACGATGGTTATGGGTCAGATGCCAATGGTGGGTCGCCTGCTGTCTGGCCTTGAAATAGGAGTAGATGTCAGCCCCTCGAAACGAGTAAATTGCCTGTTTGGGGTCGCCAATCAGATAGAGATAGTGAGAAGCGCCAGCAACATTTCCGGCAAACAGGGCCGAAAAAATGGCATACTGCCCATCATCGGTATCCTGAAACTCGTCAATGAGGGCCACCGTATAACGAGCTGCCAGGACGCGCCGGAGTTCAGCCCCTGGCGGGCCAGCGACACCGACGGCCAGTTGCCGGATCAACTCATCAAAAGAGAGGCAATTCTGCTGGCGCAGGGCGCGGGGCAACAGCAGCGAAAGCTCCTGCAACAGGCCGACCCGCAGGGCCAGAAGAACAGCCTGCCGGGCCTGAACGAGGGCCGTGATCTCCTGATCCGGCAGGGCCAGAGAATCAAGAAAGCTGTTTTGCAACTCATGGGCATCGGGGCCGTCTTTTTTGGCCCTGAACTTCTGGCCATTCAGCAGCCCCCGGATTCCCTCGCGACCCAGAAAATCAATATTTTTCGGAAATTGCCGACTGCGCAGCCCCTGATCATCATCACCCAGAAACGCATCAATCTGCCCCCACCACTCTGACAGATGATCGGCCAGCTCTTTCTTAAAAAGGCCCGCCGCCAGGCCCTGCTGCAAGGCCTCCCGCACGATCCCGCCCTGCTCCCGCCACCAGCGGGCGAAACCACGACGACGATCATCAAAGCCCAGCAGGGATTCAGCCACTGTCATGGCGGGCGGCTCAATCCGGGCCATCCGCGCCCCCCCATTTTCCACGCTCTGATAAAGGGCGTCCGGGGTGGCCACCAGGGAGGTAATCAGGGAGCAGTGCAGTGGCGGCAGAGAATAGACCGTGCGGCGCCAGTAATCATAGACCACCTGATTGCGGTACGGGGTCAGATCGGTCACCAGATCAGATGAAAAAGGCTGACCGCTCTCCAGGGCCTGCTCCTGAAGCATCCGCTGACAAAAGCCGTGGATGGTAAAAACCGGCGCGCAATCAATATCCAGAAGCGCCAACTCCAGCCGATGCAGGACCGTGGCCAGGGGAATCCCCAGACTTGACAGCCTCTCCAGCCACGCGGCCAGGGCCGGATCCTTCTCTTCTCCGGCCTCGGCATCCCCTATCCGGTCATCGGCCCGCTCTCTTGCCCCGTCGTTTGCGCCGGAGCAGCGGATCAACTCCCGGGCCGATATCAGCCGGGCCCGAATCCGTTCCTTGAGTTCATCGCTGGCGGCCCGGGTAAACGACACCACCAGAATGGCCGACAGAGGAATCTCTTTTTCGGTCACGAATCGCAAGGCCAGCATGGCAATGGCAAACGACTTGCCGGTGCCGGCGCTGGCCTCCACCAGATGCACCCCGGAACTCAAAGGGACAGTCGCCACCGCAAAGGGCTGTGAATGCAGGGTTTCACCCGCTGTCCTGCTCATGCGCCCCTCCTCCCCGCCATATAGACGGGAGAGACAAAATCTGTGCACAACTCGACAAATAACGGCCCCAGCAGGCTGGCGGCATCACACTCGCCATAGAGCAGAGCAAGTTCGGGATCATAGCCATTTTCCAGGGTCTCTTGCAGGGAAGCGCGGGCTGCCTCCCACGGCGATTTTTTGGCCCGCGAATTATGCAACTGCCGGACGAAGGCCCAGGCCGGCTCCACCAGCAGGGGGCTGGGAGTCGTCAGGCCCCGTTCATAAATGGCCAGGGCCTGGGCCAGCAGGGGCAAAGGATCCGTCGTCGGTGAAAAACAAAAATCAGAGTCCTGGCTCAGCAAATGGGTAATGAGCGGTCGTTCCGGGTTCATCGCCTGCGCAAGCAGATGATGGAGCCAGGCCCTGAGCAGATCCTTGCCTTTGCACGAGCTGGAACGGGCCAGAAGGATGCCGTTTTCATAGCGGCCTCCCAGTTGACCAGTCAGGCGATAATTCCCGACGACCAGATCCAGGGGCAGGTCAGGCAGTTTAGGGCCCAGGGCAAGATTCGTAATTCTGGCAACGAGATCCTGCGCCTCCTGATTTTTCCGCCAGAAGGCCAACTGGCCCGGCATCCCCAGCAGCCAACGACCCTGGGCCGTCAACTGTTTCAACAGCCGCGCGGCCTCCTCCTCGTTGCCAGCGCCCTCTCCGGCCAACAGGCCCTGGAGGAGATCCTGATTGACCTGATAGGCCTCAAGGCCGCTGACCGCAAACAACTCGTGCTCATCGGGCAGATCAGACTCCAAATCCAGGCTGATATCCAGCCGATTACGGACAAACCATCTCTGGGGATTGGCCAAAAAGGCGAGCAGTTCCGTCACACTGACCTGATATTTCGCACGACCGCCCTCGGGGAGGGCCTGTCGTTCCACCGGCAAATCGCCGCTCCACCAGGGGACGGGAGCAGCAACGGGCGGCACGGGCGATAACAGCGCCCGCGCCACCTCGCAGTTATGGGCATTGAAGCTGAAGAGGGATTGACCACGAAAATAGTCTGGAGAAAAGGGTTGCAGGGGATGCCGGCGAACCGGATTCTCCAGGCCGTAGGCAAGCGACAGGGTCTCGATCAGTTCCGTAACCACCACCGAGGGCGGCATCGTCGTGCCCGAACGGATGGACTGCCCCACCCAGCTGAGATACAGGCATTGCCGCGCCGCCAGCAGGGCCTCCAGAAACTGGTAACGATCATCACTGCGGCGGGAGCGATCACCCGGCCGTCCCCGTTCTCCCATCAGGTCAAAAGGCGGATGGCGATCGGTGGCGGGAAAAACGCCCTCATTGAGGCCGAGCAGACAGATGGCCCGGAAAGGAATGGAGCGCATGGGCAGCATGGAACAGAAAGAGAGGGCCCCCCGCAGAAATCCGGCGCTGCTTTTGCTTTCCGAGGCCGCGTTTTCAAGCCAGTCCCGAATAACCTCCAGGGGCAGGCGATGCCGATGCCCAGCGCCAGAGGGCAAGCGGTCCGTGGCGCCAACCGCCGGGGCGGGAGGATCGCCATATTCCCGCAGAGACAACAGGAGTCCCCGCACAGGTGCCAGCACGGACTCCTGCTCCTCCCCAAACAAATTTTGAGCAAGTGAAAGTAAAAGGCCTGACCAGTCCGTCAAGGAACGAGGCTTGCGCAACTCGGAGCCCGCCCGTTCCAACAGCTCAACAAACTGACAAAGCCCCCCCAGCGGGGCGGCCTGCCCCCCTTCAAGATCGGGATAGGGCAAAATCTCATGGCCCCCGCCGGCGTTGGCAAAGCGCAGCGGTTGCTGCCAGTCCATGGCATAGCCCAACAGCAGCCGCTCCAGCCCCGCCTGCCAGGAGATGTCGGCCAGTTCAGGGATTTTTTCGCCGGATGGCTCATCGCCGGAGATGCCCCAGCGAATCCCCGCCCGCACCACCCAATGCCGGATCAGCTCCAGATCAGAGGGGCTCAACCCGCCACAGGAGAAGGCGATTTCCGGTTTTTCGAGAAGATCCAGAACCGCGCCCCAGGGACAGCGGCTGACGGCCAGATCCAGAAACTGAAAAAAAATCGACGCCCCGTTATTCTGCCGCCGAAGAGAACGGTCGGCAATGGCGTGCTGAATATCATGAAAAATGGCGGGAATAATGGAGCTGTATTCCTGAATATCGGGGGCCATGACCACAATATCAGCAAGCCCCATTTCTGGATTTTCCTGAAGCCAGAACAGGATTTGATCCTTGAGAGCCGTCAGCTCCTGCGTTGCTGAATGGCAGGAAGCAAACAGCAGGGAAGAGTCGGCGACACAGGATACCCCCAGGGCTTTTTCCTGCCAGCCGCCATCCAGAAGATCCGATTGCAGTCGGTGCAAAAGAGAGGGGCCAGCGGCAACGACCGCCTCCCCCCCCGGCTCTTCTTCTACCCCATGCAACGGCTCGGTCTCCGAAAAGGCGGAAAATCCCCCCGGCAGCGCCGGATCGGCAAAATCTTCGCTGTCACGAAGATCCTC
>DYNG01000108.1 GCA_020721165.1 Desulfocapsa sulfexigens | reverse complement strand
AGGTATCTTCACCGAAGATGAGACCATTCTTGAAATAATTCACCTCGGCCAGGGCGGCGCGGCGATAACAGGCAAAAGAGTTGGAGGCAAAAGCCGTTTTCAGCCCCTGTCGTTGACGGTCGGCAAAGGAGCGAAGTTCCGAATGATTGGGATAATTGAAATCACGCAGATGGGCGGCCAAGGGGGTGGCATCCGGGTGTGGCAACTGTCGTCCATAACTTGCGGCAATACGAGTATCAGCCAGGAGAGGGGCAATAAGTATTTCCAGGGAATCAGTGGTGGCGGGAATGGCATCCTGGGTCAAAAAAACCAGTATGTCACCTTTGGCCTTTTTGGCCATCATTGTGCGGGCGCCGCCATGATCAAACTCATGGTGGGCAATGGTGAATACCTCAGCTCCGAACGCTTTAGCAATGGCAACGGTGTCATCAACCGAACCTGAATCAATGATTAAAATTTCATGAAACCTGAGGGTCTGGCGGGCCAGAGCCGCAAGCATGTCGTGCAGAGTTGCCGCGCCATTCCAAGTGGGAATGAGAATGGACACGCTATGGCTTGCATGGGGAGCGGCAGATGACGACATGGCAACCAATCCTCGTGGTGAAAAGCCGACGAAACTCGCTTACACCGCAAAAAAACGAACCAGAAAATACTTGAGTAAGGCCCAGAGCATGTAGGGTGAAGGGTGTTTTTTATAGAGCAATATCTCGCTGATAGCGGCCATCATGCGCTGTCCTGTCGGCACAGCCTTTCTTGTCCGGTTCCAGCCCCGGCAATGAAAAGCGGATAATCGGGGATGATAGAGCAGCTTCCACCCCGCCTTTCTCAGGCGCAGGCTCAGTTCAATATCTTCCTTGTATAAAAAGAAATCAGGGTCAAAGGGCGGGCCGGACAGGCTCCGCAGGGCATTCATGCGACAGAACAGCAATGCGCCGCAGAGGGCCGGAACGAAAGACGGCGTGTCATAACTCCCGCGATCTTTCTCCCCGTGCCCGCGATCAAACCAGCGGCCATACCATTTCCGGAAAATACCGGTTGAGTCCAGTCTGCCAGTCGCCCGACCCTGCTCAATATCATAGCCATGCAACTTGCCGGAGATTATTCCGGCCAGTGGATACTCCCGGTATATGGCGACGGCGGTTTCAAGAAAATCAAGGGGCAGGAACGCATCCGGATTTAAAAAAAGAACGAAATCTGTGTCTGGGGTCACTCGCGTAAATCCCAGGTTGTTGGCCCTGGAAAAGCCGACATTGTTTGTACTGATAATCTGGATATCTTCCTGTTGTTGCAGGGTATTGAGAAAGCAGCGATCATCAGAACCACTGTCAACAAGAATGATTTCACGGGCCGCCAGGGTTTGCTGGTTCAGGGCGCGCAGACAAAGGGGCAGAACCGCGCCGGAATTATGAGTGACAATGATGACCGCAATAGTGTGCATAAGGAGATGATTCTGTTGCTCAGGTTTTTACCGGCCAAACAGAAAGATATAGAACGACAGAAAACGATTCGTTTTTCCCTGGGCCTGCCTTCGCCTCATGATGGAAGCGACAACCTCCTGTTCAGCACGGGCAAAGATGCGGGCCAACGCCTCAGGACTGAGAGTCATCTGCGCCAGAACCTCCTTCCGTTTCCTGAGCATAAGGGGAAGAGAGGTAAAAAACTCTCGCACCCCACAAAGATATGCCGGAACCTGCCTGCGCTTAATAACAAAGGCCAGCCAGAAAAGCTGGTACACGCACAGAACCGGAAAAAAACGAAAAAAGAAAGACAGAGGATAGTTTTTCACCAACACATTGAGATTATTGCGGGTGGAAAGTTTGACGGTAAAGGGATTTATTTTTGACCCGGAGGTCGCGCTGCCGATATGAAAGACCCGGGCTTCCGGCACAAAAAAACACTTCTTTCCCCGGCTGTTAGCCCGCACATTAAAGTCCACATCTTCCAGATAGGCGAAAAAGTCTTCGTCAAAAAGCCCTATAGTTTCAAATAATTCCCGTCGGTACAGGGCGGCGCCGGCACAGGCGCCAAAGACCCGACGAGGCTGTTGATAAAAAACGACATCTTCTTCCATCGTGCCCAGACGATATCCGGCTCCGCCCCTGAGAAATCCTTCACCTGCGCCATCCAGCAGATGCCGCTGGTGAAAGTTGATCATCTTGGCGGCAAAAAAGTCGTAATCAGGTTGGGCCACAGCCACCTGCACTAATTCTTGCAGACAATCTGTCTCCAGTTCCGTATCATTGTTTATCAAAAAAACCAGGGGGGCTGTTCCAGCCATGATGCCGGCATTGACGGCCGGACTGAAACCCTTATTGACCGGCCAACTGATAATATGCACCGCCGGATAATTCGTGCGGATAAATTCTAGGGAGCGATCAGAAGAACCATTATCCACAACGGTAACGGAAAAGGCGGAATAGGACTGCCGGAAAAGGGAGCGAAGACAGGTAGCAAGAAAATCAACCCCGTTGTAGTGAGGAATAACGACATCAACGAGGGGCTGAAATGAAGACATGTTTTAGCAAAGGAAAAGCGACAAAGGTGGCAGCCCCAAAATCATAAAAAGATTTTCGTTTTTTTTGCACTGAGGTTGCGGCAGCCGACAGAATTCAACCTATGGTTTTTTGCAATATATTTTTCACAAAATATATAGGTTTATTTTGGGATTCGTGATAGGTGCGCACCTGAATTTCAGAAATAAGACCAATGGTGACAAACTGAATCCCGATAAAAATGAGCAACACCGCCATCATCAACAGCGGACGATCTCCCATGGCGATATGGTAAATCTGTCGTTGAACGGCCATCAGCGCCAGTAAAGCCATGCCAATACCGGATGAGAACATGCCGATCAATCCGAACACATGCAGAGGACGATTGGCATAACTGAGGAGAAATTTAACCGTCATCAGATCAAGAATAACCCGCACGGTGCGGGAAATTCCGTATTTGCTGGTTCCGTGCTTGCGGGCCCGATGGTTGACCTTGACCTCGGTAATCGCGGCCCCCATACCACTGGCAATGGCCGGAATAAAGCGGTGCATTTCCCCATACAGCTTGATATTCCGGGTGATTTCCCGCCTGAAGGCCTTGAGCGTGCAGCCATAGTCATGAATATGGACGCCGGTGGTGACGGCTATCACCTTGTTGGCAATCATGGAGGGGAGTTTGCGGTTCAGGAAAGGATCTTTGCGGTCAAAACGCCACCCCGTCACCACATCATTGCCTTCCGCGATTTTAGAGAGCAGGAGTGGAATATCGGCGGGGTCATTTTGCAGATCCCCATCCATGGTGATAATGACTTCGCCCCGCGCATAATCAAAACCGGCGGACATGGCGGCGGTTTGTCCGAAATTGCGACGAAAATTGATCACGGTGACGCAGGGGTCGGCCGCATGAAGATCAGCAATCAACTGCGTCGTGTCGTCGCTGCTGCCATCATTGACCAGAAGAATCTCGTGAGCAATCCTTTCACGAACCAAAACATCTTTTAACTCCCGATAAAGTTCCGCGACATTTCCCTCTTCATTATAGAGGGGGATAATGATGGAAACCGCAATAGTATTTTCCATGAATTCTCGCTGGCGTGTATGCAAAACCTTGTGGAATTGACCTGGCAAACAAAACTCAGTAATCGCAGCAAACTAAACCGGCAAATATACTGTTATTCACGAAATCCAGCAAGCAGGAATTCTTTGCAACCGTCAGGGCAGGAGAAAAAGCGATGGCAGGATACCGGCGTGATGCAGCTCTTCGATGATTTTTATGACAATAAACAGACCGACAAAGGCGATGGAATCAACAAAGACCCGGCCAAACTGATCAAGATGAATCGTATAACGGTCCGGTTGCACCAGGGTCAAGCTTCGTGGCAGCAAACGGGGAACAGTCTGTTGATAACGAAGAAAAGACTCCCCATGCCGGACAGCCAATTCTTTCTCCTCGGCAATGATGGTCGCGGGATAGACAAGACCAAAAAGGAGGAGAATCAGGGGAAAGATGAGTATATTTTCAGAGGCAAGTCCAAATCCCAGCGCCAGAATTAGACTGAACAGATATAAGGGGTTGCGGGTTATGGAATAAGGGCCGATCACAACCAGTTCATCCGTTTTTCTCCCGCAGATATAAGCATAAGTCCACACCCGGCCAAAGGCCCCGATGACGATGAAGAGCAGGCCGCCATATTCAAGGCTGAGATCCAACGGTGAGTCTTCTGGCCAGGAATGGGTGCTTATCAAGAGCAGAGCCAGAATGATGACGGCAAACCATTTGGATATGGCTGTTCGGTATTTGACGATAAATTTCATACAATGTCCTTCAGGAATCAGTGAAAAAGAAAAGAAGCGAATGAAGAGGAACAAATTGCGCCATTCTCAAGGTTCGCTGCATTCAAAGTTTATTTTTTCAGGGGCACCAGAAAACGACTGACCAGCACACGAACCAGCATTGCTCCTCCCAGCAAGGCAAACCCCAGAAGGATCTGTGAGAAGTTGCCGCTGCTTCCACCGCTGCCAAAACTGGTAAAGACAAGGGTTAGAGGAATAAATCCTATCAATGATCCCAACAGGTAGTCACCAGGAGCAACCTTGCAGTAACCGCAAATCAGGCTGTTGACAGTGGCATTGCTGACTGGCATCAGTCGTCCATACAGCACCCACCAGAATCCATTCAGACGAAAACGATTGCCCCAGCAGGCCATCTTTTCGTTCATGTTACTGGTCACACTCTTGTGTATCCGTTGCTCTATCATCCTTGTCAAAAAATATCGTCCCAGCACATAGAGCAGAGCAGCGCCGATCATGGAACTGGCCAGGGATAAGACAGTCCCCGCAATACCGCCATACGAGGCGCCGGCAAATCCGCAGATCCAGAGGCGGGGAGTCCCGACA
>DYNG01000107.1 GCA_020721165.1 Desulfocapsa sulfexigens | reverse complement strand
TTTTTCCGCACGGCTTCTTCAAAGATTTCCTTCCCGTGGATGGAGAGCAGGGCCTTGTTGGCCGTCACGACATGCTTGCCATGACGAATCGCCTCCAGTAAAAACGAGCGGGCGGGTTCGAGCCCGCCAATCAACTCAACAACGATATCAATATCGGGGTCATTGAATATATCATTGACATCCTTAGATAATTTTGACTCGCTGAACTGCTCGGGCAGGCGCTCCAGGTTAATATCAACAACACGGGCCAGAACAATCCTGGTTCCCACTTTGCGCACCAGACGATCGTTCTGCTCCACCAGGGTTTGCGCCAGCCCACTGCCAACGGTGCCAAAACCAATAAGCCCCACACGAATAGTTTTCATTGTTGTCGTATCGAAACAGGTAAATGAATGAAAGAGAATGAAAGTGAATCACAGCGACAAGGGAAGAGATTGCCGACGCTGGCAACGACCTCATGCTTCCCGGAAAAAGATTACCGAAAGTACTCTTTTTCTGCCTCAAAGTCAAAACGGAAACGAAGAAATTTTTCTGGCCATTCGTTCAATTTTGGATTATTGTTACTTTTTTATTAATATTTGAGTGAATACTCATTCAGATTCAGGGCCTGGCGATATGCAGGATTCAAAAAGAATAACCTTCAATCAAGGAGAATGACATGGCAGTGAACATTCTGGCCTTTGGGCCAAACGGAAGCGGGAAAGGAACTCAGGGCGCTATTGTCAAGGACAAATACAATTGCAAGCACATTGAATCAGGGGCCATTTTCCGCGAGCATATCAAGGGCGGCACCGAGTTGGGCAAAAAGGCCAAGGCCTATATTGATCGTGGCGACCTGGTTCCCGACGAACTCACCATCCCCATGGTCTTGGAAACTCTCCAGAAATCCAAAGAACAGGGCTGGCTGCTGGATGGTTTCCCCCGCTCTCTGGCTCAGGCCGAAGCCCTTGACAAGGCCCTGAAAGAGGCCAATATGCCCTTAAATTTCGTCATTGAGATCGTCCTTGACCGCCAGATTGCCAAAGACCGGATCATGGGCCGCCGCCTCTGTGCCAATGACAACAATCACCCCAACCACATTGCCTTTGAGGCCATCAAACCTGTGGAAAAAGATGGCCGCCTGGTCTGCCGGGTCTGTGGCGGCGAGCTTTCCGCCCGCGCCGATGACCAGGATGAAACCGCCATCGGCAAACGGCACGATATCTATTATGACACCAACACCGGAACCATGGCGGCGGTCAACTATTTCAAGAAAGCGGGCGGCGCCAAGGTTATTTCCGTTGATGGCTCCGCCTCCATCAAGGATGTGACCGCCGCTATTTTGAAACAACTGGATTAAGCCGCTGTAAAAAAATAACGAGGTCGTTATAACGCCCGGAGCGGCATAAGGAGCCGTAACGAAATAGATATAAATGGCCTCGTTATTTCGTAACGGCTCCTAAGCCCGAGAAACAGGAAAAGGGCCTTGCTGTTCATTCTCTGGTCACCAGAATAAGCAGATAATTTGCACAGCCCTCAAAACGATCTGGCAGAAGGTACTCCTCGACCAGATCGTTGCCTGAGCGACCACCGGGACACGCCTCTTCCCATAGTAGGCGTGTCCCTTTTTTTTTGCCTTTTCAGCCAGAATATCTTACAGTCGCAGGCAAATGAGTTGCTGATCGGGTCTCCCTGCTGACTCTTCATATTGACGACATCTTTCTGATAATGCGCCAGATCCTTCTTCGTTCACTCAAAAATTCTGTTCAGGCCCAAGAGTCTTTTGCCGCCGAGCAAGAGTCCTCCATCCTCGCTCTGGCCCGGGAAATGGTCGCCACCATCAGGCGGGGCGGGAAAATTCTGCTTTTTGGCAACGGCGGCAGCGCGGCGGATGCCCAGCATCTGGCGGCTGAATTTGTCAACCGCTTCCTTATCAACCGCCGGCCCATGGCCGCTCTGGCCCTGACCACCGATTCTTCCATTCTGACGGCGGTGGGCAATGATTTTTCTTTTGATGAGATCTTTGTCAAACAGATGCAGGCCCTGGGCAAGCCTGAAGACCTGGCCCTGGGAATTTCCACCAGCGGCGGCTCGGTCAATGTGCTCAAGGCCCTGATCGTTGCCCGGGAAATGGGCATGGCAACGGCTGCTCTGACCGGCGGCCTGGCCGGTGATGGCGGGGCCGTGGGGCAAACGGCGGATATCGTCCTCAATGTGCCCTCGGCGCAAACTCCGCATATCCAGGAGGCCCACCTCTGGGTGGAGCACCTGCTCTGCGAGCTGGTCGAACGGGAAATTTTTGGGGGAACCGCCCAATGAAACGGATCATACCGCGATGATTCCCGAACCTCTTGATTTGAGTGGGTTGCGAACCTATTCCCTCTATGGTCGCCCTTCCAAGGTGACGGTGGGACACTTTGCCCGCCCCGTGCCACCCGGCAGCAGTATCCGCCGGTTGCTCTCTTCGTTGCCCGATCAATTGCTGGGGCATGATTTCCCTGAACTCATCCATCGTCTGGCCGCCGTGCATCGGGCCGGAAGGCCGTTGATTGTGGGCATGGGCGCTCATGTCATCAAGGTGGGGCTCAATCCCGTCCTGATTGATCTGATGGAGCGATCCATTATCACCGGCCTGGCCATGAACGGGGCCTGTATCATTCACGATGCCGAGATTGCCATGGCCGGTTATACCTCGGAGGAGGTCGGCAGTGTCCTGGGGGATGGCTCCTTCGGGGCCGCTCAAGAGACCGGGGCCTTTCTCAATGGGGCCATTAACGCCGGGGCTGACCAGGGCTTGGGGCTGGGAGCGGCGGTGGGAGCCGCCTTGCTGGCCGGCAATTTCCCCCATAATGACCAAAGCCTGCTGGCCACGGCGGCTCGCTTGGGTATCCCGGCCACCGTCTTTGTCGCCATGGGCACCGATATCATCCACATCCACCCTTCGGCCTCGGGCGCGGCGATTGGCGCGACGACCCACCATGATTTTCGGGTCTTTTGCGCCCAGATCGCCCAGTTACAACGAGGCGCCTATCTCAATATCGGCTCCGCCGTCCTGTTACCCGAGGTGTTCCTCAAGGCCCTGACCCTGGTTCGCAATCTGGGCCATCAGGTGGATCATTTCACCACTGCCAATTTTGATTTTCTGAAACAGTACCGGCCCCTGACCAATGTGGTCAATCGCCCAACCGCCGGCGGCGGCAAGGGGTACCACATCACCGGCCATCATGAATTAATGATCCCCTTGCTGGCGGCGGCGCTCCTGGACGAACTGGCCAGCGAAGACGAACCCACGAAACCAGGGGGCGATGCCAGTCGGTTGCCTGACCGCGCGCCTCTTTTTTCTCTTCTCTCCTTTTAACCCCTGTGACTATGGAACGAAATAACCAAACCGTCAAACCGGGCACGGTCTATCTGGTTGGCGCTGGCCCGGGGGACCCCGGACTGATTACCCTGCGCGGCAAATACCTTCTGGAGCGGGCCGAGGTCCTGGTCTATGATTATCTGGCATCGCCCAAACTCCTGAAACATGTGCCAGCAAGTGCAACCAAGATCTACGCCGGCAAAAAAGGCGGAACCAAGCACACCCATACCCAGGAAGAGATCAATCAAATGCTGGTGGATTGGGCCCTGGCCGGGAAAATGGTGGTGCGGCTCAAGGGTGGCGACCCCTTTATCTTTGGTCGCGGCGGCGAGGAATTAGAAGAGCTGGCCAAGGCCGGCGTGCCCTTTGAGGTTGTGCCCGGCGTAACCTCGGCCACGGCAGCAGCCACCTATGCCGGCATTCCCATTACTCACCGGGCCCACACGGCTTCGGTCTCCTTCATCACCGGCCATGAAGAACCCGGCAAGGAGAACTCCAACCTCGACTGGTCAAAACTGGCGACCGGCGCCGGCACTCTCGTCATCTACATGGGGATTAAGAACCTGCCCATGATTGTTGATAATCTCATCAACAATGGCCGGGATCCGCAAACCCCGGTCGCCGTGGTGCGCTGGGCCTCAACCCCGGAACAGCAATCGGTGGTCGCCACCCTGGAAACCATTGTCCACAAGGTTGAAGAAGCCGCCATCAAACCGCCGGCCTTGGTTATTGTAGGCGAGGTCGTCTCTCTTCGTGACCGTCTTGACTGGTTTGAGAAGCGGCCCCTCTTCGGCAAACGAATCATCGTTACCCGTACCCGTGAGCAGGCCTCCGAGCTGGTGGCCGCCTTGGAGGGCTTTGGCGCCGAATGTCTGGAATACTCAACCATCCAGGTTGAGCCCTTGGATTCCTACGATATCCTTGATGAAGAACTGGAGCGACTCAACGAATACCATTGGCTGCTTTTCTCATCCATCAATGCCGTTCAGTATTTCTTCAATCGTCTCTATGCCAGGGGCATGGATGCCAGAAACCTGAAAGGGCCGCAGGTGGCGGCAGTGGGCCGGGCAACGGCTGATTTTCTCTTGCGCTACGGAATTGTGGCCGACCTGATCCCAACCGTCTATACTGCCGAAGGGCTGGCTCAGAGCTTGCTGGATTTTGGGGTGGAAGGACGCAATATCCTGATTCCGCGGGCGGTCAAGGCCCGCGAGTTTCTGCCCGAAACTCTGCGGGGGGCAGGGGCCCAGGTAACCGTCGTCCCCGTCTATCGCAATGTGCCGCCCCCAACAGGTAAAGAAGAGTTGCGGGCGGAACTGGGCAGTGGCCAAGTGGACATGATCTCCTTCACCAGTTCGTCCACTGTCACCAATTTTCTTGCCATGATTGACGCCCCCAACCAGGAAGAACTGCTCCGCCTGCTGAAGGGGGTAAAAATTGCCGCCATCGGCCCAGTCACGGCCAAAACCATCACTGACAACGGCCTGACGGTTGATATTATCCCAACAGAATTTACCATCCCCTCAATGGTGGCCGCAATGGTCGCCTATTATGAGGCAGGAGGGCATTAGCGCCTTACC
>DYNG01000106.1 GCA_020721165.1 Desulfocapsa sulfexigens | reverse complement strand
CGCTTACACCCCTATTCGTCCCGTTTTTTCAATGACAATCCGGAACAACCCGAAAGGTCTGATGATTTTCCGCAGAGCAGCATCGCCTGCCGACTGTTGTATCCAGGAGGAAAGAGACGGCTGATCCCGGCCCATTGCCTGGATCCTCATGGTTTGCTGCACTGGCCGGGCGCGGCAGCCCGCATACCCCTGTTCCCGCAAAAATTGTTCCGTGGCGGCGATGACACGCAGGAGCGGTTCCGTGATGGGCTGATTCGGCGCTATGCGGGTGGCCAGGCAGGAGTTGGCCGGCTGATCCCAGTTCGGCAGGCCTTTTTCCCGGGCCAGAGAGCGGATTTCGTTTTTGTGCAGACCGGCATCCGCCAGCGGCGTGCCAATCATCAATTCCTGGATGGCCTGCAAGCCGGGGCGATGACTCTGCCGATCGTCCCGGTTGGTGCCATCCACCAGAAGGGTCTGGCTGCCAGTTTTTTCTGTTTCGGACAAGAGAGATTGATACATTCTCTTCTTGCAAAAATAACAGCGCTGGGGTGAGTTACAGACAAATTCCGGCCAGAGCAAGGGCTGTACCCTCACTGGCCTATAAGAGCAGCCGATCCCCCCTGGGCCAACCACCAACCGGGCCGCCCTGTGCTGGTCGGCCTCGGCAATCAGACCGGAAACAGCGTGCAGGGCGGTAACATTGTCTGGCCCCAGGGCAGCACAGGCTGCCCACAGGAGCAGAGTGGAGTCAACGCCACCCGAAAAGGCCACCGCGATGTGCGGGAAAGAACGGAGCCGGGTTTGAACCGTGTCCAGTTTATTTTTCAGTTTCCGGTCCACTGCCAGGGGGGGGATCCATATCCGGCAACAATTGAGCGGGCCGACCCAACAAAAATTTACGATCACGAATCCAGCTCTTGAGCGTTTCGGCAATCTCCCGGGCTTTGACCATGCTGGACAGAGGGGCCGTTGGCACCTGTTTCCCATTCACCTCGATCGAGCCTGATTTCAACATGGCATAACTGACTTCCCCATAGTTGCGTGCAATACCGTTGGAATAATCATACCCGTAATCAACCACCTGAGTAAAAATCTCGGCATCCGAGACCCCGGTATAGGCCGCCATCTGCGCATTCAGAATGGGAATGGGGACGCCAATCCCCACAGCCAGAGAGCTGCCATAGCCAAGGATGGAAACCCCGCGCAACCATTTACTGGACATCTGTTTCAGATCTCCCTGCACCATAAGCGTTCCGGCCGCCCGTCGGGGCACCCCATTTTCGCTGCGCAGGGCATTGGGATTATGCTGGCTGCCATGCCAGGTCACGAACCCCACCCCACCCCCCAGAAAAATACGGGTACCCAGGCCGATGGCCTGGTAGTGAGGATCGTTGAGCAGGGGGCTGAGTTCGCCGGCGCTGCAATAATTGGCATTGCGGCAATGGGGTTTGAGCATTCCCATATAGGTATGTACTGTTTTGTCGGAAAGGTTCACGGCACAGTTATAGTTTTGATAACAGTTGCGGGGGTTACAGAGCAGGGCGTGGGGCAGATCGGCCAGGGTGATTTCTTTCTGCATTTTTCGACCCAGATAACAGTCCGTGCCATAGGCCTTGGCCTCCAAGAAAACCTTTCTGCCAGCCACCAGGTCTTCAATGACATGGCCGCCGCCATAACGAAATTCACCCGGATAAATTTTATTGAGGGGATCATCTTCGGCAGGTTCGGTGGCCCCGATATAGGCATCCACCGCCGCCAGTCCGGCATACGCAGACACCTTGTTCAACCAGACCCTGGAGGCCTTGATCGTGGGCGTCATCTGCCCGAAATTAAAAAAGAGGCCGGAGGAACACATGGGAGAAAATGTGCCGGTGGTAACGACATCCACCTCCCGAGCCGCCTGCTCCGGCCCTTTGGCCCGCACAATATCCACCATCTCTTCAGCCGTCACCACCACCGCCTCACCAGATTTGATGCGGGCATTAATCTCTTCGTAGGTTTTCTGAATCGCGCTCATGGTTTATCTCTCTTCTTAACATGGACAGGAAAATTGGTCCCAATGTCATCTCGACATCACAACGATCATACTTATCGTAAAGAAGTCATATTTTTGATACTATCGCCGTCTTCTGTCTTATATCAACTTTTTTACACCTTGACATACATTTTTCCATCACATAAATTCTTTCCGTCCTCTCTTGACCACCAGTAAACTATCCCTGACAATATCTTCTTCACCTTTGAACTGACCATGACCATAGAAAAAAAAACCGACATCGCCCTGGTTCGCGGGCGCATTGATGCCATTGACAACCAGATTCTGGCTCTCCTCAAAGATCGAATTGCCTGTGCAAAAGATATTGGCCGGCTGAAAAACGAGAGCAATCGCGCCAAGTGGGACCCCCTACGCGAACGACAGATTTACGAGAGATTGCTGACCATGAACGATGGCGTCTTTCCTGAGATCGCCCTTCGTTCCATTTTCAACGAAATTATCACCAGTTGCCGGCTTTCCCAAAAAAAGATTGCTGTTGCCTATCTGGGGCCGGAGGCCACCTTTACCCATCTGGCGGGGGTCAAATATTTTGGCCACTCCGCCCGCTTTGAACCCATGGATTCCATTGATGATGTCTTTTCTGAAGTGGAGAAAAAAAGAACCAACTACGGCATTGTGCCGGTGGAAAATTCCATTGAAGGCTCTATTTTTAACACTTTGGACTCCTTTATGAAGTACAAAGTCAAAATCTGTGGGGAGGTTTTGCTGGAAATCAGCCACAATCTGGTCTGCCGGTCAGGCAATATTGAAGACATTCAGACCGTGGCCTCACACGCCCAGCCTCTGGCCCAATGCCGAGAATGGCTGCGCAAACATCTTCCCCAAACCCCTACCCTGCCGGTCTTTTCCACGGGCGCCGCCGCCCAGATGGCAGCCAACAATCCCAATATTGGCGCCATTGCCTCCTCGCTGGCCATCAAAACCTATGACTTACAGGTGGTGGTGAAGGGAATTGAGGACTATCAAGGCAATACCACCAGGTTTCTGGTGATAGGCGACCATTCGCCCTCCCCCAGCGGGGCGGATCGAACCTCGCTGCTCCTCGGCCTGATGGATCGGCCCGGCGCCCTCAATCAGGTTTTGACCGTCCTTTCTGAGGAAGATATCAATCTCGCCAAAATCGAGTCCCGGCCCATTAAGGGCAAACAGTGGAAATATCTCTTTTTCCTGGATATGATGGGCCATATTGACGACGACAAAATCAGGCGGGGCTGCGAACGATTAAAGGATATCTGCTCCTATTTTGAGTGGCTTGGCTCCTATCCTTGTTATGAAAACGGGCTGGCGATGGCGGAATAACGATCACAACAACGATAGTGACTTACAGAACAACCGGCAGAAAACACCACACAAAAAAAAACACATTTATGGAGGATTAAAAACATGAAAAGCAAACAACGGCAATCTCCAGCGATCTTTTTTTTCCTGTGGGCCATCATGGTCGTCGGGCTGACCGGGCCGGTCACTGTTACTGCGCAGGATGAAGGCGACATTCAATTGCTTGATCGTTCGGCCAAGGCCTTTTCGGCTGTGGTCAAAAAGGCCGGCCCGGCGGTCGTGCATGTCAGGGTGGAAAAAAAGGCCAGCGGCAATCGGGAGATGATGGGCCATCCCTTTGATGACCCCTTCTTTCAACGATTTTTTGGGCCTTCGTTCCGGCAGCCCTCCCCCCGCCAATCCCCCGAACAGTTTAAAACCCAAGGGGCCGGCTCGGGATTTCTCATCAGTGATGACGGTTACATCCTGACCAATAATCATGTCATTGATGGCGCCGACACCATTACCGTGCGCCTGGAAGGAGATGTCGAGCTGAAAGGCCAGGTTATTGGCGCCGATCCCCAATCTGATGTCGCCTTGCTGAAGGTGGAGGCAAAACAGAAGCTGCCCTTCCTGGCCCTGGGTGATTCCGACCAACTGGAAGTGGGGGAATGGGTCATTGCCATCGGCAGTCCCTTTGGCCTTGACCGGACGGTGACGGTGGGCGTGGTCAGCGCCAAGGGCCGTAACCGGATGGGCATCAACGAATATGAAAATTTTATTCAGACCGATGCCGCCATTAACCCTGGCAACTCCGGTGGCCCCCTCCTGAATATTCATGGCCAGGTCGTCGGCATGAACACCGCAATTTTCTCACGAAGCGGCGGCTACATGGGAATTGGCTTTGCCATCCCGGCCAACATGGCCACAACGGTGAAAAGCCAGCTTCTGGCCGGGGGCAAGGTCACCCGAAGCTGGCTGGGGGTGGCGATTCAGGATATGAATGAAGAATTGGCCCGCTCCTTCAAGCTCAACCAGAAATCTGGCGCCCTGATCACCGAGGTCAGCAAAGACTCGCCGGCAGAACGCGCCGGCTTGAAAAAAGGAGATGTTATCATCCGCTTCGATGGCAAGCCGGTCAACGATGTGGCCGATCTCCGTAACCGGGTAGCCCTGCTGTCGCCAGGCACTGCCATCGAGTGTGTGATTATCCGTAAGGAAAAAGAACAGACGATCTCGGTGAAGGTTGAGGAGCAACCGGCGGAACTGACCAGCAAAAAAGGGGCGCCAGACGAGCAGATCTTCCAGAAATTGGGTATGTCTCTCCAGGATTTAACCCCCGACCTGGCACGACAGCTTGGCTATGCCCCTGAACAGGGAGTGCTGATCGCCGGCATTGACCCCGGCAGTCCCGCCGCCCTGGCCCGCATTCCCGTTGGCGCTCTCATTGAGGAGGTGAATCACGCTCCCGTCCATACCATTCAGGAGCTGCAACAGATCCTCGAAAAAGACAAGGGAGGTGATGATATTCTCCTCCTCATTCGTCATGGCCGACAGAGCCACTTCGTGGTGCTGGGGCTGAAATAGTCCTGTACAGAGCCTCTTGCAAAATGAAGATTTTCGTTCAAAATCGAGGCATGCGAAAAATTTTACCGCAGGCATATAGTTGATATTCCGAGG
>DYNG01000105.1 GCA_020721165.1 Desulfocapsa sulfexigens | reverse complement strand
TGCCAGCACCTCATTGAGGAGCAGAACGCTCGCCTGGAGCAACTGGCCGGAATGAGCGCCGCCGAAGCCAAAGACCATCTCCTCAAGGCCTTCCTGCCCGGATCTCCCTCCCGCCTCTTCACCCGTTCCAGTCATGCGGCCCCTTCCGGCATCTCCCGCCGCCCTGCCTCCCTATTCGGAGGCAAACACCCGACCAGAGGAGCAAATTATCCCCCTGCCGCAAACCGCAGAAACGACCGCAGACACCTCGGCGCTCCCAGGCGCCGTCCCCCTTCCGGCCCCTCCTGCGCCCTCAGAATCCCTCTTCTCCAAAACTCCGGCCCAGCACGCTCCTCGTATCATTGGCCAGTATGACAACCTCTACATCTTCTGTCAGGCGGCTGATGGCGGCCTGCTCGTTATTGACCAGCACGCCGCCCACGAACGACTGATCTTTGAAGCAATGAAAAAGCAGTTTCTCCAGGGGCATATCGCCAGTCAGATTCTGCTTTTCCCGGCCACCATTGAGTTGAGCCGCAGCGAAACCGAACAGATGGAACAGCACCGGCCCGACATTGAGAAAATGGGCTTTTCCATTCGGGAATTCGGCGGCAACTCCTTTGTTATCTCGGCCATTCCCGCCCTGGCAGGACAACGCTCCCCGGAAGAACTTCTTCGTGACATTCTCACCCGCTTCGTCGGCTATGACTCCCGTAGCCATGCCGCTGATCCGGGGGGAAAACAGGAAAACATTCTCGACGGCATCATCGCCTCGATGGCCTGCCGGGCAGCCGTGAAATCAGGCGATCCGCTCCATCCGCAGGAGATGAAGGCCTTAGTCAGCCGCATGGCCCAGGCCGATCTCTTCTCCCACTGTCCGCATGGTCGTCCGGTTTTCAAATATTGGAGCATCAAGGAGGTGCAGAAATGGTTTTACCGCCCTTAGAACCTTCCAGATTATCTTTCTGTTTTTTTTACCAGAAAACACTCTGCGGGAGGCGCTTATCCCAATCACCGGGGGCAGAAATTACCCCTTATCGCCCTTCCCATACGGACCCGGCAGCCGCCACACCCCAAAAGCCACCCACCCGCCCGCCAACACCGGGGCCGGGGCGCCTCCTTTGTTACGGCCTCCTCCTCTGCCTTCTGCTTATCTTCAGCGGCTGCGCCAAACGGCCGATCACAACCGGCGCCGGTGCCGGCAAAATCATGGAAACCACCGGCTATTGCGGTTGCGGTCAGTGCTGCGGCTGGGAAAGAGGCAATTGGGCCTTTCTCAAGCTGGATTTCTGGAATCGCTATGTTAACTACGGCAAACAGAGCGGCAAACCATACAGTGGCCTGACCGCCAGCGGCACCACTCCCACCCAGCCCCAGGAAGGCTTTTTTTCCATGGACACGGTGGAGCGCCCCTGGATGATTGTTCCCCGCCTTCTCCTTTTTCCCTGGTACTTCCAGTCCCAAAAAGGAACCATCGCCGCCGACACCAAATACTATCCCTTTGGCACCCGCATGCACATCCCCGGTTACGGCTGGGGAATCGTCGAGGACAAGGGGGGGGCGATCAAAGGCCCGGACCGGATTGACCTCTTTTTTGATTCCCATGAGGAGGCCATTCACTGGGGGAAAAGGAAGGTGGCAGTTGAGATTGATCATCCATAAACGACACCATCCCGACCAATCGAAACAATTTCCAGATAACTGTTCTTTTTTCTGGACTTTTTTTCGTTTTCCTGATTTATTTTCTGTACATGATTTCCTGCGTAAACAGGTCTGTCCCCAGACAGCTTCGCAGTCAGACTCATCTGGAATGCTGTTTTTCCATTCTATTCCCTTCTTCCACCACAGAGAAATATGAAACCGACCCTGAGAAAAACCAGTTTTTTCCTTCTCCCGCTCGTCATGCTGGCCTGCGCCTTTGTTTCACCTTCCCTGGCCGAGGAGCCAGCAAGTTGCAGCGTGCCACGAAGTGAAATTTCTCGGGCCGCCTATCAACGATTGGCGCCTCAGTTGGAAAATGAAATGCGGGAAAAGAATCTGAAAATGGGTCAACCCATCTTTGTTCGGATCTTCAAAGAGGAAAACGAGTTGGAATTGTGGGTGAAAAAAAATCTGCGCTATGAACTGTTCAAAACCTATAGCATCTGTAAATATTCAGGCGGTCTGGGCCCCAAGTTGAAAGAAGGCGACCAGCAGAGTCCAGAAGGCTTCTATGATGTCACCGTCACCGCCCTCAACCCCTGGAGCAACTTTCATCTTTCGTTCAACCTCGGTTACCCCAACGAATATGACAAACTGCACAAACGAACCGGCGGCGCCCTGATGGTGCATGGCAAGTGCGCCTCGGTGGGTTGTTTTGCCATGAATGATCTGCGCATCGAAGAGATTTACACCGTTCTTGACGCAGCGATGAGCAATGGACAGGACCATTTCGCCGTCCACATCTTTCCCTTTCGCATGTCATGGAAGAACTTGGCCCAGCATAAGGGTTCTCCCTGGATTCCCTTCTGGGAAAACATGAAACAGGGCTACGACTTTTTCCAGGGCCACCGGGTGCCGCCGGTGGTTTCGGTGGTGGAAAAGAACTATGCCTTTCAATCTCCTCGCCCCCTTTTTTTTGGCAGCGACATCAATCCTGATCAGACCATTGAGCCGATAGTCCTGGCCCGGGTTGAAAAGGCCGTGCAGAACGCCCAGACCGAGGTGATTGCCCAGGAAATAAAAGCCCTGCAAGCGGCTCGGGATGCGGAAAAGGCCCAGATTGCCCAGGAGTTGAAAGCCGCCCAGGAAGCAAAGGTGGCAGCCCTGGCCCAGGAAGTCAAAGCCCTGCAGATGGCCCAGGCCGGATCGGGGACAGGCGCTGCATCAATGCTCACGGCCGGACAGAAGCTGGCGGGAACAACCGGCGCGGCGCTTGAAATACAGGCCACTCAGCGCAAAAAGATATTTACCCTGGCGAAAAACACAGGCGCTGACAAAAAATACGCAGCCGTGGGGAAAAAGCCCACAAAAAACAGTGCCCTGTAGTTCTACCCCTGTTGTTTACTATCAGCGTCACGAACCGATATCATAATCGCGATGATCTTGGACAGACCCCGGGCAACGCAATGTCATGAGTTTGAACAGGATTCTGGTTCCCATGCGCCCCGCAGGAAGTGCCCTTGGGGTGCGCCGCATGGGAACCCATTTTATCCGCTTTCCCCCTACCTCTCCTGCAAGGCCTGAAGATTTAACAGACGAATCTTTTTTCCCTCCACTGCGATCAATCCTTCTTCACTCATCCTGGCAAAAATACGGGAAAGAGTTTCTGGGATGGTGCCGAGCAGGCTGGCCAACTGCCCCTTGGAAATTTCCAGTTCCACGCTGTCCTTGCCGCCCTGCTCTTCCCTCAGATAGAGCAGATAGCCGGCCAGTCGTTCCGGCACCTCCTTGAGCGACAGGTTTTCAATCTGATCCACAAATCGTCGTAGCCGCATGGAGAGAACGGCCAGCATATTCAGGGCCAGCGAGGGATTTTCGTGGACGAGGGCGATAAACCTGTCGCGGGGGAAAAAGATCAAAACAGTCTTCATCAAGGTTTCGGCATTGGCCGGAAAGGGCTGTCCATGAAAAACCGGAACCTCACCAAAGGGCTCGCCCGGCCCGAAGATATGGAGAATCTGCTCCTTCCCGGCCCAGGACATCTTGAAAATTTTCACCTTGCCTTCGGCCACCATATAAAAGCCGTTGCCGGGATCGCCCTCAAAAAACACGGCCTCTCCTTTGCCAAATGTCTTCGTCACGGCGATCTTTGCCACCGCCTCTTGCTGCTCGGGCGGCAAGCCGCCAAACAAGGTGCTGCTGCTGATGAGTTCTCGCTTGTCCATTTTTTTCCTTTTTTTCTATTTACCTGAAGTTTCGCGTTTTTCCACTTGTTCCCATGCGCCGCATGGGAACCCATCCCTGCCTGCGTCGCGGGCACGGAACATGCGGAGGCCAAGCAGTGTGAGACTGGATGCGATGTCCCCCAAGGGGATTTTACCCCAAGGGCACTTCCTTCGGGGCGCCTTCGGGGCACATCCGGCACTGCATTCCCATGCGCAGCATGGGAACCAGAACATTTATCCAGGCAGCATATCCAGCGGACTTTGTAACCTCCTGATATCTTTTGACATGACATGGGTATAGATCTCGGTGGTCTTCACATCCGCATGACCAAGCAGTTCCTGAAGCACCCGAATATTGACCCCATTTTCAAGCATATGGGTAGCGAAACTGTGACGCAAGGTGTGACAACTGGCCTTCTTGTCAATCCCAGCCTGTGCCACCGCCCGTTTCACCGCCTTCTGCAAGCCGGATTCAAGCACATGATGGCGCATTAACCGCCCAGAACGAGGATCACGGGAAAGCTCTTTGGCCGGAAACACCCACTGCCAGCCGATTTCACGGGTAGCGTTTGGATATTTTCTGGCAAGGGCCTCAGGGATATACACCTCGCCGAATCCCTCTGCAAGCTCCCGATGATGTAAAATCCGCACGGCTTCCACCTGCCGCCGTAATTCATCTTCCACTCCCTTGGGCAGAATGGTGGTACGATCTTTCCCGCCCTTGCCGCCCCGCACAAAAATCAACCCCTGGCCAAAATCGACATCCTGCACCCGCAAACGGAGACACTCCAACAGGCGCAGGCCACCGCCATAGAGAAGCTTTGCCATAAGAGCATTTTTACTGCCGGTAATAGCTGCAAGCAGGCGCTGAATCTCTGTCTGCGTCAAGACCGTAGGAACTCGCTGCGGAGTCCTGCTGTGCATCGGGGCAATTTTCCCGTCCAAAGACTGATCAAGCACCTCTCGATACAGAAAAACCAAGGCATTCAAGGCCTGCCGCTGGGTAGAAGCCGACACCTTCCCTTCCGTAGCCAGAGAGGACAGATACCGCTCCACATCCTTGGCGCCAAGTGCCTTTGGATGGGTCTTGCCGCCAAAATAAAAAATATACCGCAATATCCACTGACAATAGATCTGCTCAG
>DYNG01000104.1 GCA_020721165.1 Desulfocapsa sulfexigens | reverse complement strand
TGCCATTATCCGGGAAATCGGGGTGGAGACCGGCGGCTCCAATGTCCAGTTTGCGGTCAACCCCGTAGATGGCGAGTTGATGATCATCGAGATGAACCCACGGGTGTCGCGCAGTTCCGCCCTGGCCTCCAAGGCCACTGGCTTCCCCATTGCCAAGATTGCCGCCAAACTGGCAGTTGGTTTTACCCTCGATGAAATCAAAAACGATATTACCCGGGAGACCTACGCCTCCTTTGAGCCGACCATTGACTATTGTGTGGTCAAAATCCCCCGATTTACCTTTGAAAAATTCCCCGAGGCCGAGGATGTCCTGACCACCGCCATGAAATCGGTGGGCGAGACCATGGCCATTGGCCGCTCGTTTAAGGAGGCCTTCCAGAAGGCCATGCGCTCGCTGGAAACGGGTCGGGCCGGTTTCGGCGGCGATGGCCGGGAATCTCTGGAACATCTTGAAAACTTTGAGCTGGAATCGGGATTGCGGACCCCCAGTTCGAAACGATTATGTTTTATTTACGAGGCGTTGCGGCGGGGCATGTCGTTGCGCAAGATTTCTGACCTCAGCCAGATAGATCCCTGGTTTTTGCAGAACCTGGAACAGATTGTGAAACTGGAAGGGGAGATTCGTCGGCGCGGCGCCTCTGGCTTGGCCGGTCTTGATGCCGAGTTCCTGAGAAAATGCAAACAGTACGGTTTCTCCGACACCCAGTTGGCCTTTCTCACCGGCAGCGCCCGCGATGAGGTGCGGGCGTTACGCAAGTCCAGGAATATTGTGCCGGTCTATAAACTGGTGGACACCTGCGCCGCTGAATTTGAGTCCTACACCCCCTATTACTACTCCACCTACGAACAGGAAAATGAAGCCATTCGTTCGGATCGCAAAAAGGTCATGATCCTGGGCGGCGGCCCCAACCGCATCGGCCAGGGCATTGAGTTTGATTACTGCTGTGTGCATGCGGCCTTTGCGCTGGCCGAAATCGGGGTGGAATCCATTATGGTGAACTCCAATCCCGAAACCGTCTCCACCGACTATGACACCTCAGACAAGCTCTACTTTGAGCCCCTGACCCTTGAAGATGTGCTCAATATCATTGATCTGGAGCAACCCGACGGGGTCATCGTCCAGTTTGGCGGCCAGACCCCGTTGAATCTGGCTGTGGCCCTGGCTGCCGCCGGTGTTCCCATCATTGGCACCCCGCCCGACTCCATTGATCGCGCCGAGGATCGCAAACGATTCCAGCAGTTTCTCCACAAACTGGGTCTTCGTCAGCCCAATAATGACACCGTCTTTACCCTGGAGGAGGCCCTGGCCTCTGCCGCCACAATCGGCTATCCGGTGGTGGTGCGGCCCTCGTATGTGCTCGGAGGCCGCGACATGCGGATTGTGTACAGCGAACGGGGCATCCGGGAATTCATGGCCAAACCGGGCATGACCGGCAACACCCATCCGGCGCTGATTGACAAATTCCTGGAAGATGCCATTGAGGTGGATGTGGATGCCATCTGTGACGGCCACAGGACGATTATCGGCGGGATCATGGAGCATATCGAGGAGGCCGGCATTCATTCCGGCGACTCTTCCTGTGTCCTGCCCCCCGATACCCTATCCCCAGCCCTGATCGAGGAAATCAAGGACGCGACCCGCTCCATGGCTCAGGAGTTGGGTGTTATTGGCCTGATGAATGTCCAGTATGCGGTCAAGGACGAGGATTTGTACATTCTTGAGGTCAATCCCCGGGCCTCACGGACAGTTCCCTTTGTCAGCAAGGCCACCGGCGTGCCTTTAGCCAAGATGGCCACCAAGGTGATGATGGGCATGAGTCTTGAACAACTGGGACTGACACGCGGAGTGGAGATAAAACATTGGGCGGTGAAAGAGGCCGTCTTCCCCTTTGATCGTTTCAAGAATGTGGATACCCTGCTGGGCCCGGAGATGAAGTCCACCGGCGAGGTCATGGGGGTGGATGACGATCTCGGACTGGCTCTGGCGAAGGCGCAACTTGCCGCCGGAGTCACCCTGCCGACCGAAGGAACGGTCTTTATCAGTCTTCGTGATGGCGACAAAAAGGAGATGATTGAGGCCGCCCGGCAACTGGAAACCATGCACTTCTCCCTGCTGGCCACCAGAGGCACCGCCCGCCTTCTGCGGGAACACGGGGTGGCCTGTGAACAGGTCAATAAAATTTCCGAAGGACGGCCCCATATCCTTGATAAACTGCGCGATAAACAGGTGGCCTGGGTGGTCAACACCTCTCTGGGCAGACGAACGACCGAGGATTCCTATCTCATCCGCCGCACCGCCCTGGAACTGCGCATCCCTTATACCACCACGCTCAGCGGGGCGGTATCGGTCGTCCAGGCCATCCAGGCCCTGCGGGTCAGCGAGATGGAAGTGCAGCCCATCCAGTATTTTAATGGGCACAAATAAGATTTTTTGCAACATACCCTTGTTATCAATCCAACTTCATGAATTCAGAGGGTTATGGGTTCCAGCCAGCGCGACCATGACGAACTTAAGAGAGTATTTGACATGGTCCAAGAGCCCCGCAAAACAATAATCAAGCTACAGCCCTTGCTCATTGCGGCTTTGAGCTTACATTAAAATAATCGTATATTGTAAACGGATTCGTTGCCACTCCCATTTTTTTTGTCAAATCAAGAGCTTGAATAAGACTCAGAAGCCACCGGAGGTTTCGTTGAATACTTTTTATAAAAATCTGTCCATGTGGCTGGTGATTGGCTTGACCATGATCCTGCTTTTTAATCTTTTCAACAACAAGCAGCAAACCCAGTCCAACGCCCTGTCCTATAGTGATTTTGTGGCCCAGGTGGAGAACAAGGCCATCACTAAGGTCAGTATTGATGGTGACACCCTGACCGGCACGCTCCAGGATGGCAAGCCGTTCAAGGCGATCTATCCGGTCAATGACAGTGAGTTGCTCTCCATTTTGCGCAAAAGCGGGGTTGATATCACCGTTAAAGAGGCCCAGAAAGAGTCCTGGATGATGACCATTTTTGTCTCCTGGTTCCCCATGCTGCTGCTGATTGGGGTCTGGGTCTTTTTCATGCGTCAGATGCAGATGGGCGGAAAAGGCGGGGCCATGTCATTTGGGAAAAACCGGGCGAAACTCAAGGAGAAAGGTGAGAACAAGGTGACCTTTGCCGATGTGGCCGGCATTGACGAGGCCAAGGAAGAACTGGAGGAGATCATTGATTTCCTTCGAGATCCCCAGAAATTCACCAAACTCGGGGGGCGAATCCCCAAAGGTGTCCTCCTGGCTGGCGCACCTGGCACCGGCAAAACCCTGTTGGCCAAGGCTATTGCCGGCGAGGCTGAAGTGCCTTTTTTCACCATTTCCGGTTCTGACTTTGTGGAAATGTTTGTCGGGGTCGGGGCATCCCGGGTCCGCGACCTCTTTGAACAGGGCAAGAAAAACGCCCCCTGTATCATTTTTATTGATGAAATTGATGCCGTTGGCCGTCATCGCGGCGCCGGATTGGGCGGTGGCCATGATGAACGGGAGCAGACCCTGAACCAGTTGCTGGTCGAGATGGATGGCTTTGATAAAAACGAGGGGGTCATTATTGTCGCCGCCACCAACCGCCCTGATGTCCTCGATCCGGCTCTGCTTCGTCCGGGCCGCTTTGACCGGCAGGTGGTGGTGCCGGTTCCCGATGTCAAAGGGCGCCAAAAAATTCTGGAAATCTATGGCAACAAGACCAAAAGTATCGCCGAAGATGTGGATATGGAGATTATTGCCCGGGGAACGCCGGGTTTCTCCGGGGCCGACCTGGAAAATCTGATCAACGAGGCAGCCCTGATGGCGGCCCGTGAAGATGCCAAGAAGATTGATAAGGATATGCTTGATCGGGCCAAGGACAAGATTTTAATGGGCGCTGAACGACGATCCATGGTCATTACCGATAAGGAAAAAGAGATAACCGCCTACCATGAGGCCGGTCACGCCCTGGTCGCCCGCCTGTTGCCGGATACCGATCCCATTCACAAAGTGACGATTATCCCACGAGGTCGAGCCCTGGGCCTGACCATGCAACTGCCCACCGAGGAGCGCTACACCCACTCAAAAACCTTTCTGGAACACAGCCTGTGTATCCTTTTCGGCGGTCGCATTGCCGAAAAGATTATCTTTCATGAAATTACCACCGGCGCTGGCAATGACCTGCAACGAGCAACGGATATGGCGCGACGGATGGTCTGTGAGTGGGGGATGAGTGATGAACTGGGGGCGCTCACCTATGGTAAAAAAGAGGAACAGATTTTTCTGGGCCGGGAAATTGCCCAACACCGTGATTTCAGCGAAGATACTGCCCGCAAGATTGACGAGGCAGTCAAGAGAATTATTCAGGATGCCACGGAACAAACCACCACACTGCTCACCGAACACCAGGACATTCTGACCCGCATGGCCGATGAACTGTTGGAAAAAGAGACCATTGTCCTAGAAGATATTGAGCGCATTCTCGCTGAATTGCGACCAGGTCAATATGAACCTGTGGTCATTCGCGACAAGCCGGTTACAAAAAAGCGCGCTGCGCGGACAAAAACCCAGAATGAGCCTGAGCAGACCACCGTTGCCAGCGATGCCGCCCCCCCTGTCCATCCCGCCTCGCCGGCCACTGAAGAGGGTCAGGAGTAAGCGGTTTGACCAGAATGCGGATTATGGGGATCATCAATGTGACCCCGGACTCCTTCTCCGACGGCGGTCATTATTGCACTCCTGAGGCAGTTCTCGCCCAAGCCGATCGGCTGATTCGAGAGGGGGCTGATCTTGTGGATATTGGCGGCGAGTCCACTCGGCCCTTTGCCGCGCCGGTGACCGAGGACGAAGAGTTGCGGCGGGTTATTCCCGCCATTTACGCCCTGCGCCAGAAATATGGTCAGAAAGACGGCGACCGCTATTGTCTTTCCATCTCCATTGATACCAGCAAGGCCGAAGTCGCCCGCCAGGCCCTGCTGGCTGGCGCCGATATTATCAATGATGT
>DYNG01000003.1 GCA_020721165.1 Desulfocapsa sulfexigens | reverse complement strand
CCGTGAAGGTGGGCGAACCGTGGGCGCTGGCGTTATCAGTGAAATTATTGCTTAAGAAGGTTGAAATATGATTCCGACAGATAAAATTCGTATTCGCTTAAAGGCCTATGATCATAAGCTGCTTGATCAATCAACAAGCGAAATTGTTGAGACAGCACGAAGAACTGGCGCTGCTGTGGCCGGGCCGATTCCATTGCCAACCTCAATTAATAAATACTGTGTTCTGCGATCGCCACATGTGAATAAAAAATCACGGGAACAGTTTGAAATGAGAACCCATCGGCGCCTGCTCGATATACTGGAGCCTACTCAACAAACTATTGATATGCTGATGAAACTTGAACTGTCGGCTGGTGTTAATGTTGAAATCAAGTTGCCTTAAACTCATTGCAGTTTGAGTGAGAGCAGTTGATCGTTCACAGTTAAATCAGTATTGCAGTAGAATACAAACGAAATGGATAAATATCATGTCTAATGCTATGGGTATTCTGGGAAAAAAAATTGGGATGACGCGAATTTACAGCGAAATGGGGAAAGCATCGCCCATTACTGTTGTTGAGGCCGGTCCCTGTAAGATTTTGCAGATCAAATCTGCTGAGAAAGATGGGTATAGTGCAATTCAGGTAGGATATGTCGAGAAGAAATCAACGAATGTCAACAAGCCCTTGATGGGACATTTTCAGAAATCTGGATCTGAGGCATACTCGTTTGTCAAGGAATTCAGAGTGGAGAACGCAGAGCAGTACGAGATTGGCCAAACTGTCAATGTAGATTCCCTTTTCAAGGTAGGTGATCTGGTTGATGTCCAGGGGCAGAGTAAGGGCCGTGGTTTCCAAGGGGTTATGAAAAGGCATGGGTTCAGTGGGGGGTGCGCCGGTCATGGTTCTCACCATCATCGCGCTCCTGGTTCCATCGGTTGCAGTGCCTGGCCAGCCCGAGTTGTCAAGGGGAAGAAATTGCCTGGGCGGATGGGAAATGATACTGTAATGACAAAAAATGTTATGATTATTGATGTTCGTCCCGATGAGAACATTCTTTTGTTAAAAGGACCTGTTCCAGGTGCAAAACAGGGATTGTTGAAAATTTTCTGTAAATCGTAATATTGCAGCGATCTCTTGTCATATTCGGGTTCGGCATTAAATGTTAGATCGAAATAAGCCGGAGAATATTGCGTCTTTCATATCGGTTCCCCATTAATTGATTCTGCTTATCGTTTGAGCTGGTTCAAGGAGATAATGATGTCCACTGTAAGTGTTATAAATATAAAAAATGAAAAGGTTGGTGAAATCGAGCTGAATGAAAAGGTTTTCGATCTCATCGTCAAAGAACATCTGCTCCATGATGTTGTAAAAATGCAACTTGCCGGGCGAAGGGCAGGAAATGCCTGTACTAAAACCAGGATTGAAGTAAGTGGTGGAGGTATCAAACCTTGGCGACAAAAAGGAACCGGCCGTGCTCGAGCAGGAAGTAATACTTCTTCAATATGGCGTGGTGGCGGTGTTGCTTTTGGCCCAAAACCCCGTGATTACTCGACAAAATTAAATAAAAAGGTGCGCAAATTAGCGATGGCGATGGCGATGAGTGCCCGACATCAGGAAGGTAATTTGGTTATCCTTGAAGATTTTCGAATGGATGGCATTAAGACCAAGGAATTTGTCAAGGTCATGCAGGAGCTTAAGATTGAGAATGGCCTGATAATTACTCCTGGTGTGAATGAAAATGTGCATAGATCTGCCCGTAATGTCAATGGTTACAAGGTACTGCCTACCGATGGTTTGAATGTGTATGATATCTTGCTCCACAAAAAACTGGTGCTGTTACAGCCCGCCATTGAAGGACTTGAAAAAAGGGTGATGGTATGAAAAATCTTTATGGTGTATTAAAGGGCCCTTGCCTGACCGAAAAGGCTTCATTTTTACAGGAATCTGATAATAAAATTGTTTTTAAGGTCAGTCCTGATGCCAACAAAATTTCTATCAAACTTGCTGTTGAAAAAATGTTTCCCGTAAAGGTAAGAGATGTTCATGTAGCCAATATGCATGGAAAACAGAAACGGGTGGGTAAATTTTCAGGTGTGAGAAGTGATTGGAAAAAGGCGTATGTAACCTTGTCTGAAGGGAAGATAAGTTTTGCTGATGAATTGTAAGGTTAAATCATTTCATGAAAAATTGTATCTCATGGAAATAAGTTGGCTTTTCGGAAACGAAGAGTGCATATCTATATAATCTGATGGAGCGATCGGGAAATCATGAGCATTAAAGTATATAAACCGACATCTGCTGGTAAGCGGCATCATGTCTCGATTCACAACTCTGAATTGTCAACTGACGGACCGGAAAAAAGCCTGGTAAGCAGTTTGTCCAAGAGCGGTGGGCGGAATAATTATGGCCGGATTACAACCAGACATATTGGTGGTGGGCATAAGCGGAAATATCGGATTATTGATTTCAAGCGAAACAAAGTTGATATCAACGCAAAGGTTCTTTCGATTGAATATGATCCCAATCGCTCGGCAAATATCGCTCTGTTGAGTTATATTGATGGTGAAAAGACATATATTCTTGCTCCCGAGGGACTATCTGTTGGTGACCAAATTGTTGCCGGCGATAATGTTGATATCCAGCCTGGAAACTGTTTGCCCATGATGAATATCCCCCTGGGTACAATTATTCATAATATTGAAATGAAGATTGGTAAGGGAGCGCAGATGGTACGGAGCGCTGGAACTTCCGCTCAGTTGATGGCCAAAGAAGGAAATTCAGTTTTGGTTCGTTTGCCCTCCAATGAAGTGCGTAAGTTTCATAAACTGTGTCGGGCATGCATTGGCCAGGTCGGTAACCGTGAACATGAGAGTCAAAAGCTTGGAAAAGCTGGCAGAAACCGTTGGATGGGCGTGAGACCATCTGTTCGTGGTGTCGCCATGAACCCTGTTGATCATCCAATGGGTGGTGGTGAAGGCAAAAGCTCTGGCGGACGGCATCCATGTACGCCATGGGGATATCCGACCAAGGGGTATAAAACCAGAACGAATAAAGAAAGTAACAAGTATATTATCAAGAAGAGATCATAATTTTTTAATATTTTATATTTTTTGCGATTTCTTGTTTTGGCGCTGGTCTCTCAGATTTAAGGAGTATAACAAATGGCTCGTTCAGTTAAAAAAGGACCTTTTATTGATGATCATTTAATGAAAAAAGTTGAGAAGGCTATTGAAACAGCTTCTCGTAAGGTCATTAAAACATGGTCTCGCCGGTCTGATATTATTCCGCAAATGGTTGGTCTTACCTTTGCGGTCCATAATGGAAAGAAATTTATCCCCGTATTTGTTTCTGATAATATGGTTGGTCATAAACTCGGAGAATTTTCTCCGACCAGAACCTATTACGGGCACAGTGCCGATAAAAAAGGGAAAAAATAAATAAGCCTGTAAAACCATCAGAAGTTGTGAGGTATTGGTTTACAATGGGGCAATCGGTTTACATAGTTGCACATAATTAATGTTCGTTGCAAGTTTTGCCCCCCTTATTCCTCTCGGTAATACATAGAAAAGATAAATTCATTTTTTAGGCATTAGTAAGATTAATCAGGAGTACACAAGATGGAAGCTCGAGCCATAGCAAAAGGTGTTCGCATATCAGCCCAAAAAGCGAGACTTGTCGCCGATGTTGTCAGGGGGATGAATGTTGATAAGGCTATCAGCACATTGAATTTTATGCCCAAAAAAGGGGCGGCTATTTTAAAGAAGGTGTTAGATTCAGCTATTGCCAATGCCACGCAAAATGACAAGGTTGATATTGATACGCTGTATATAAAGAAAATTTTTATAGATGGTGGACCTTCATTGAAAAGAATTATCCCACGAGCTCAAGGTCGGGCAACTGGAATAATCAAGAGGAGCAGTCATATTACAGTTGTCTTGGATGAACAATAGTTCTTTACATTATTCTCAGGGATGAGTATTATTCAAGTTTTGTCATTTTCAATGAACTAATTATTTTGGTGGAGGATTGTTTTGGGGCAGAAAGTTAATCCATTAGGAATGAGACTAAATATAACCAGGACATGGGATTCAATCTGGTATGCTGATAAGAATTACGCCAAATTCCTGATTGAAGATCAGAAGATTAGGGCTTTTGTTCGCAAACGACTCGGTCATGCCAGTCTCTCAAAGGTAATTCTGGAACGAACCGGAGAGAAGGTCCGTGTTAAATTGTATACTGCCAGGCCCGGTATTATTATTGGTAAAAAAGGGGCAGAAATTGAGATCCTGAAAAAGGATCTTGAAAGAATTATCAATCGCACAGTGATTATTGATATACAGGAAATTCGTCGTCCTGAGGCAGATGCTCAGCTTATTGCTGATAATGTTGCTGGGCAACTTATTCGTCGTGTAGCCTTTCGTCGTGCCATGAAAAAAGCTGTAAGTTCAGCCTTGCGATTTGGCGTTAAGGGAATCAAAATTTCTTGCTCGGGTCGTTTAGGTGGGGCGGAGATGTCACGATGTGAGTGGGTGAGAGAAGGCAGGGTCCCATTACATACACTCCGGGCTGATATTGATTATGCTTTGTCAGAAGCAAATACAACCTATGGAATCATTGGTGTTAAAGTGTGGATTTTCAATGGTGAAGTTCTCAATGAATCCGATTCGGCAATAGCCTAATTTTATTTTATGACCTGAATAATTCGTACAATTTGTTATCAAAGAATTTTTAATATTACTCTCCCGTTATTCGGGGTTAGATTGAATGCTCAATTTTGGAATTATGGAGTAAGAGATGTTAAGTCCCAAAAAAGTGCTACATAGAAAAATGTTTAAGGGCCGATTGACCGGTGTTGCCTATCGTGGCTCATCCATGTCGTTTGGTGACTATGGCCTTAAAGCTGTTGATTGTGGAAAAATGAGTGCTCGTCAGATTGAGTCCGCTCGAATTGCGGTGAACAGAAAAATCAAAAGAGGCGGTAAGGTTTGGATTCGGGTGTTTCCTGATAAGCCAATTACTAAAAAACCAGCTGAAACTCGAATGGGTAAGGGAAAAGGCAGTCCAGAATATTGGGTCGCCCAGATTCATCCAGGACGAATGATTTTTGAACTTGCCGGGGTTGATGAAGAACTTGCCATTCGCGCTCTTACTCTTGCGGGCAACAAACTTCCTTTTGCAACTAAGGTTGTATCGCGGAGGGATTTGATATGAAAATGACAGATGTGCTCAAAATGTCTCCAGAGGAGCTGATTAAAAAAGAACTTGATCTGCGCGAAAATGTCTCAAAGTTGACTTTTCAACATCATATTCGCCCAATAGAAAATACCGCCAAAATCTCTTTGCTTCGTAAAGATATAGCGAGAATATTAACCCGTCGTTCCCAGATGCTTAGTAATTAGTAAAGCAGATGTCCTTGAGATGCATTCTTGCTTCCTTTAACTCGAATTGAATGAATTATGAGTGAAATAAATAAATCAAAAAAAACAAAAACTGGTTCTGTTGTAAGCGACAGAATGGAAAAAAGTATTGTTGTTCAGGTTGAAAGAAAGATTCAGCATCCTTTGTACGGCAAATTTGTTAAGAAAACCGTAAAATATATTGCTGATGATCCTGAAAATATGTGTAAAATTGGTGATCTTGTTTTGATTGAAGAGTGTCGTCCGTTAAGCAAAAGAAAACGGTGGCGTTTACGGTCCATAATTGAGAAAGCTCTCTAATATTATATGATTTTTTCAGTAGTTATTACTGTAAAAAACAACTGATAAAAAATCAGGTGAAAATATGATACAAACTGAAACAGTATTAAATGTAGCTGATAATTCCGGGGCCAGAAAAGTGTTATGTATGCGGGTTCTTGGTGGATCAAGAAAACGATATGCCACAATTGGTGATGTTATTATCGTTGCTGTGAAAGAGGCCATACCGCACGCCAAGGTGAAAAAAGGAGATGTTATGAAGGCTGTTATTGTTCGAACAGCCAAAGAACTCAAGAGAATGGATGATACCTGGGTAAAGTTTGATGATAATGCTGCCGTAATTCTTTCTGGCAGTGGAGAACCGTTAGGAACTCGTATTTTCGGTCCGGTTGCCAGGGAATTACGAAATCAAGGTTTTATGAAGATCATATCGCTGGCCCCAGAGGTTCTTTGATTCTCTGGTTTTGTTTATTCTTAGGATTTATTCAGGTTTATAAGTGAAGAAGGTATAAAATGGCTGATTGTAAAACCTACCTGAAAAAAAATGATCAGGTTGAAGTAATAACGGGAAAAGATAAGGGGCGGGTTGGCAAAATATTGCGCGTTGTGCTGAAGAACGATAGGGCCATCGTCGAAAGAGTCAACATGGTCAAGCGACACAAAAAGTCTTCAGAAATGAATCAATCCGGCCAAATTCTTGAAAAAGAAGCGCCTATTCATATATCCAATTTACAGTTGATCTGCCCTGAATGTACGAAAACTGGTCGTATTGGTAAACGAATTCTCGAAGATGGCACAAAAATTCGCTATTGTAAAAGTTGTGGCGAATCCATCGAGAAAAAATCATAGATTATAAAGAGTTGGATAGGGTTAAGAAGGGGTTATAATGGGTGCGCTGAAAGATTATTACAGAGAAAAATGTATTCCTGCTCTGAACGATGAGTTTTCATATAAGAATATCATGCAGGTTCCCAAGTTGGAGAAAATTGTTCTAAATATGGGGCTTGGCGAGGCAGTACAGAATCCCAAAATTATCGAAGGTGCTGTTGAAGAGCTCACTAAAATTGCAGGACAACGGGCTGTTGTTACTCGAGCCAAGAAATCTATTGCCGGTTTTAAGCTCAGAGAAGGGGTTGCCATTGGCTGCTGTGTAACATTGCGAGATGAGCGAATGTATAATTTTTTTAGTAAGCTCGTAAATGTTGCTCTGCCCCGGGTTCGTGATTTTCGCGGTGTCTCTCCCAAATGGTTCGATGGTCGTGGTAATTATTCAATGGGTGTAAAAGAGCATATTATATTCCCTGAGATTGATTATGATAAAATTGATAAAATTAAGGGGTTTAATATAACCATTGTGACTTCAGCGCAAACAAACCAGGAAGCACTCTCTCTGTTGAAAAACTTGGGAATGCCTTTTAGGAAATAATAAAGCTCATATCACTTAAATAAAGTGTAAGGTAATTGGAGGTTGTTTTGGCAAAAAAATCATTAATTGCAAAGGCACAAAGAGAGCCAAAATTCAGCGTAAGAGGTTACAACCGATGCCCACTTTGTGGTCGTCCTCGTGGCTTTTTACGGAAATTTGGTGTTTGCAGAATATGTTTTCGTGGGTTGGCTTCTCATGGTGAGATTACTGGTGTCGTTAAATCCAGCTGGTAGAGCCGCAGTTATTTTCGATGTTAGTATTGTAGTTACATAATAAAGAAAAGGAGAGTTCGCCATGTCCATGAGCGATCCACTGGCAGATATGCTGACCAGAATAAGAAATGCAGTTATGGTTAAATTTGATAGCGTTCAGATCCCCGCATCAAAGGTTAAAGTTAACATTGCTAAAGTCTTGAAAGATGAAGGATATGTTGCCGATTATCATGTCTCAAATGATGGCGTCCAGGGGGTATTGACCATTGATTTGAAATATGGGGCGAATAAAGATTCTGTCATTATGGGCATTAAACGGATCAGCAAGCCTGGATTACGAAAATATGCCAAAGCCAATAATATTGGCAAGGTATTAGATGGGCTCGGAATTGCTATTATTTCAACTTCAATCGGTATTATTACTGATAAATCAGCTCGTGCTCATAATACTGGCGGGGAAATACTTTGTGAGGTCTGGTAACAGAGATCACAAATAACGGAGGAAAAAATGTCGCGTATCGGAAAACAACCAATTCCAATTCCCAAGGGTGTATCAATTACCATTGATGGGCAGCGAATTGTAGTGAAAGGAGGGAAGGGATCGCTGGAGCGTACTCTTCATCCGGTAATAAAGATTGTTCAGCAGGAAAATGAATTATTGGTTGACACCCATGAACAAAGCCCTTCATCCAGTGCGTTTCGTGGTCTGTTTCGTAGTCTTGTGAATAATATGGTTGTTGGTGTTGACCAGGGGTTCACCAAGGTTATGCTTATTGAAGGTGTTGGTTATAAGGCAAATGTTGCAGGAAAAATATTAACCCTCAATGTCGGTTATTCGAATCCTGTAGATTTTGAGCTACCTTCTGGTATTACAGCCAGTATTGAGAATAATACCAAAATAAATTTAGATTCCATAGATAAAGAGTTGCTGGGATTGACAGCCTCGAAGATTCGCAGCATCAGAAAGCCTGAACCCTACAAGGGAAAAGGCATTCGATATGCCGATGAATATATCGCCAGGAAGGTTGGGAAGTCTGCTGGTAAAAAATAATTTGTCCGTAAGTTGTGTTATTACGGTTCATTTCATAATGGTAAATAAAAATGGCGAATAAAAATGCCAAGGCTAGTGCAAGAGCCAAGCGAGTTAAACGGATTCGTAAAAAGATTACCGGTACGAGTGACCGGCCTCGTTTATGTGTTTTTAAAAGCAGTAAGCATATTTATGCTCAAATTATTGATGATTCAATCGGTAAAACAATAGCCTGCATGTCTACTGTGGATAAACTATTTGAATCTGGAGATGAAAAAGGGAAATCATCTTCAGCCGAAAGAGTTGGTGAGATCCTTGCACAACGGGCAAAATCAGCTGGTATTGAAAAGGTCGTCTTTGATCGTGGTGGTTTTATCTATCATGGTCGAATTAAGGCTGTGTCTGATGGAGCCCGTAAGGGCGGACTTCAATTTTAAGAAATTGTATAATTTGGGGGGTGTCCCTTGTCTGATTTCAAGCGTTCCAAGAGTGAAACTCCTGATGAACTCATCGAAAAGATAGTTTTTATTAACAGGGTTGCCAAGGTTGTTAAAGGTGGTCGTCGGTTTAGCTTTAGTGCTATCGTGGTTGTTGGCAACGGCAACGGAAAAGTAGGATATGGGTTAGGAAAGGCTAACCAGGTTCCTGATGCCATTCGAAAGGGAGTAGATCAGGCCAAAAAAAATATGGTCTCTGTCTCTTTGACCGAGTTTTCAATACCACATACTGTTTTGGGTCAATATGGCGCTGGCAGTGTCTTATTAAAACCAGCATCAGAAGGTACTGGGGTTATTGCAGGTGGACCAGTTAGGGCCGTTTTGGAAGCGGTTGGCGTGACAAATATTTTGACAAAATGCTTGGGGTCTAATAATCCTCATAATATGGTCAAAGCGACTTTGAGTGGATTGAAATCCTTGCGTTCAGCACAGAGCATTGCCAGTCTTCGCGGAAAATCAATCGAAGAAATTAGCGCCTGATTCTGAGCACATTTTTTTCTTCCAAGATAACATGAAGAGAAAAATGTGCTTTTTTATACACATTGAATTTATATAGGTAAGCAAATGGCCGAGACAATTACTTACACTTTGGTCAAAAGTGGTATTGGAAGTACAAAGAAAATCAGAGCAACCTTAACAGGCTTGGGATTAACAAGGATGCAGAAAACTACTACCCGAAAAGAATCTCCCGAAATTCGAGGAATGTTGAATAAGGTGGCTCATCTGATTCGTGTTGAGGAGAATTAAAATGATTACATTATCAAATCTTTCCCCGAATGTCGGTTCAAATCGAAAAAGGAAAAGGGTTGGGCGAGGGCCTGGATCAGGGCGGGGTAAAACTGCGACACGAGGTCATAAGGGAGCAAATTCTCGTTCAGGCGCAATAGTTCGCCCAGGCTTTGAAGGTGGTCAGATGCCTCTTCAGCGACGATTACCAAAACGAGGGTTTCATAATCAATTTAAAATTGATTATGATATCGTTTCATTGGATCAATTGAACAGTTTCGATTCTGGAACTGAAATTACTACTGAAAACCTTATTCAGGCAGGATTCGTTAAGAAAGATCATGCGGTAAAGATATTAGCCAATGGCGAAATATCCAAAGCTATGGTTGTGACTGTTGATAAAATAAGCATCGGAGCGAGAAATAAAATTGAAGCTGCTGGTGGTAAGGTGATTGATAAAAAGGAATAATCTTTTGTAATGGAACGATTTGTTCCGTCGTTTTTTTCTTTATTGATCAGCAATGTTTTGTTGTGATTAAATTCGGTTTAGGAATTATTGATGAGCGGATTGCAAAGCGCAGCGAATATCCCTGAGTTAAGAAGGAGAGTTTTTTTTACTCTGGCGATGCTCGCTGTCTACCGGATAGGGGTGCAGATTCCGACTCCAGGAATAAATGGCGAGGCTGTAGCCGCTTTTTTTAAACAAAATGCTGGCTCGCTTTTTGGCATGTTCAATATGTTCTCTGGTGGGGCTTTGGAAAATTTTTCCATTTTTGCCCTGGGGATAATGCCATATATTAGCGCCTCGATTATCATTCAACTGCTTACTGTGGTCGTTCCTCAACTTGAAGCCTTATCAAAAGAAGGAGAGTCTGGACGAAGGAAGATTACTCAATATACACGATACGGTACGGTCTGTTTAAGTATTATTCAAGGCCTTTTTATCAGCGCTGGACTTGAAAGTATGACAGGTCCAGGGGGAGAAGTTATTGTTATTGATCCTGGCGTGCAGTTTAAGCTTATGACCATGCTTACCTTGACCTCAGGTACTGCCTTTATCATGTGGCTTGGTGAACAGATGACCGAGCGTGGAATTGGCAACGGGATGTCGCTTATTATTTTTGCAGGCATTGTTGCTGGAGGTCCTGCTGCGATAGGTAATTTTGTCCAGCTTGTGAAGGCTGGTGAGATTACGCTCTTTTTTATTCCGTTTATTCTTGTTTTTATGGTACTGGTTGTTGCGTTTATTGTTTTTTTTGAAACAGCCCAACGACGAATTCCTATTCAGTACGCCAAAAGAGTTGTGGGAAGAAAGGTTTATGGTGGGCAAAGTTCTCACCTGCCTTTGAAGATCAATATTGCCGGGGTCATTCCCCCAATTTTTGCCTCTTCAATCATGATGTTTCCTGCAACCATAGGCAGTTTTATTCAAATTGACTGGGTGCAACAAGTCTCAGCGGCCATGTCTCCTGGTACGGTATATTATTACATTTTCTTTGTGGGGATGATTGTTTTTTTCTGTTTCTTTTATACAGCTGTAACCTTCAAACCCGATGATGTAGCTGAAAATCTGAAAAAAAATGGCGGTTTTGTTCCTGGGATACGACCCGGCAGGAAAACTGCTGAATTTATTGATAAGTCATTAACTCGGATTACCGTTGTTGGTTCTATCTATTTGAGTCTGGTATGCGTTTTGCCCACTCTTTTAATGACGAAATTTAATCTACCTTTCTATTTTGGTGGAACGGCACTTCTTATAGTTGTGGGCGTCGCAATTGATACCATGTCGCAAATCGAGTCTCATCTTGTTATGCGTAACTATGAAGGGTTTATGAAAGCAGGACGAATTCGTGGTCGGAAATAAGCGTGAACACCGCATCGAATAATCATGGAGCAAAATCTGTATTTATAAAAACTCCATCTGAAATTGCTTATATGTTAGAAGCGAACCAGATCGTAGCAGATGTCCTTTTTTCGCTTGAACGAGTTATTGATGCTGGAATAACAACACATGAATTAGACCATATAGCTGAGGATTTATGTGTCAAGCATAAGGCCATACCTGCTTTCAAGGGATATAGAGGATTTCCTGCCTGTTTATGTGTCTCAATTAATGAAGAAGTTGTTCATGGAATTCCCTCTCGAAAAAGAAAGTTAAACAATGGCGATATCGTATCGCTTGATTTTGGTGTTTCATATCAGGGTTTTTTTGGTGATTCTGCCCTCACAGTCCCTGTTGGGATTATTGATAGTGGCACACGAAAACTTCTTGATATAACCGAGAAGTCATTGGATCTTGCGATTGAGCAGGTTCAGGTGGGAAATCGGATTGCTGATATTTCCAAAATTGTCCAAAAGACGGTTGAAGAAAATGGTTTTTCTGTTGTTCGCCAGTTTGTTGGTCACGGAATAGGAAGATCATTACATGAGGGTCCGGAAATTCCTAATTTCGTTCAACGGGGCAGTTCACCTCGTATTGTAGAAGGAATGGTCTTAGCCATTGAGCCTATGGTGAATACCGGAACCTATGACATTCAGCTTCTTAAAGATGGATGGACTGTTGTGACTGCCGATAAAAAGAAGTCCGCTCATTTTGAACATTGTGTTGCTGTAACAGCAAACGGGCCAACCGTTTTAAGTGTACGAAAAAAGAGTATCTCTCCCGTAAAAAATTAATTCTTCTCTTTTTTGGACATCTATATTATACTAAAAAATTCTTGATTTTAAAAATATTGTGATTCTGGGTGTCGTATGGCAAAAGAAGAAGCCATTGAGGTTGAAGGTACTATCGTTGAACCTTTGCCAAATGCAATGTTTCGGGTTGAACTGGATAATGGGCATAAGGTGTTGGCGCATATTTCTGGTAAAATGAGAATGCATTTTATCAAAATTCTGCCTGGTGATCGGGTTACTATAGAGCTTTCCCCTTACGATCTTTCTCGTGGTCGAGTAACATTCAGGGCGAAAGGTGCTGCTAAAAAGGTTAAATAGAGAGAGAATAGATTATGAAAGTTCGTGCATCGGTTAAAAAAATATGTAGTGATTGTAAAATTTATAAGCGAAATGGTGTTGTGAGGGTTTCTTGTAAGCTCAAAAAACATAAGCAACGGCAAGGTTGATTTCAGATAAGTTATATCGTTTTATCTTAAATAGATTTTTTTTGAGGAGATACAATTTTGGCACGTTTATCAGGAGTTGACCTTCCTAAAAACAAACATATTGATCGTGCGTTAACCTATATTCATGGTATTGGGTTGACATCCGCAAGGCAGATTCTTGTTAAGGCTGACCTGCCCTTTACAATGAATAGTGATGATTTAAGTGGTGATGATGTCAGCCGGATTCGGAAAATAATTGAGGATGAATATACCGTTGAGGGTGACCGGCGTCGAGAAGTCTCTATGGATATTAAGAGACTTATGGACCTTGGTTGTTACCGTGGGAAACGCCATCGGATGGGTTTACCTTGCCGCGGACAAAAGACAAAGACAAATGCCCGAACTCGTAAAGGGCCTCGTCGTGGCGCAGCTGCTCGGCGTAAATAAATTAATATAAAGGGAATACTATGGCCGGTGCAAAGCGTGCGACAGCACGGAATAAGAAAAAGGTAAAAAAGAATATTCCTGAAGGAATTGTTTTTATTTATTCTACATTTAACAATACCATCGTCACCATATCAGATACACAGGGTAATGTGGTTTCATGGTGTAGCGCAGGGATTTTAGGATTTAAGGGCTCTCGGAAAAGTACTCCATTTGCTGCCCAGAATGCCATTGCTGAAGCAAGCCAGAAGGCGGCTGATCATGGGATGCGCAAAGTTGAGGTGAAGGTAAAAGGGCCTGGGCCAGGACGGGAGGCAGCCTTACGGGCCTTGGCTACCACTGGTTTTGAGGTGACTCGTATCTGTGATGTAACACCAGTGCCTCATAATGGATGTAAGCCTCCCAAGCGCCGTCGTGTATAACTTGAAGTTTCTGTATATTTATTTTTAATCTCAGCAGAGCAGATGTCGGAGGATTATAAGTGGCAAAAGATATAGGTGCAGCATGTCGCCGTTGCAGGCGAGAAAATTTGAAATTATATCTAAAGGGTGATCGGTGTTATTCTGATAAATGTTCTTTTGAACGAAGAGCTTTCGGTCCTGGTCAACATGGTCAGGCTCGATTTAAAAAAGTCTCTGATTATGCCCTGCAATTACGCGAAAAGCAGAAAGTAAAAAATATGTACGGAGTTCTTGAGGGTCAATTTCGTCTTTGCTTTCATAAGGCTGATCGGCAAAAAGGAGTTACCGGTGAAAATTTGTTGGTCAATCTTGAGCGAAGATTGGACAATACAGTTTTCCGTATAGGTTTAGCTTCATCAAGAAATCAGGCTCGTCAATTTGTTTTGCACAGTCATATTTTGGTTAATGGAAAAAAAGTTAATATCCCCTCCTTTCTGGTTACTGCTGGAGACGAAATAACGGTAAAGGAAAAAAGTCGTAAAAATTCCTTTATCATCGAGAATTTGGAAGCTGTTGCCCGTCGTGGAATTCCAAGTTGGTTAGAGCTTGATAAAGACAATTTTAAGGCAATTATCAAGGCGTTACCCCAACGAGAGGAGTTAACCATGCCTATTCAAGAGCATCTTATCGTGGAGTTATATTCCAAATAGTTGATTTCGGCTTTTTTAGGGGGGTATTGCCCCTTCTAATTTTATGCAACTGTGTTCTCATAAGGGCAGAATCTTTCTTACTTTCCGTTTCGAGAAGATCGCACTTGTGCTGAATTTTTATTAGAAGATTGAGCCGCAGAGAAGGAATCAAATGACCCAAACTGCTGAAGAAAATGTTCCTTTTTACCGTAACTGGCGCCAATTGATTCAACCTGAAAAGATTGAGGTTGATAAGGATAGGTACTCTGAAACATTCGGTAAATTTGTTTGTCAACCTCTCGAACGAGGTTTTGCCGTAACGATTGGCAATTCTCTTCGGAGGATTATGCTTTCATCAATTCAAGGGGCAGCAATAACGACCGTAAAAATTGAAGGCGCCCTGCATGAGTTTACATCCATGAAGGATGTTGTTGAAGATGTCAGTGAAATTATTTTGAATCTTAAGCAGGTTCGATTAAAACTCAACAATTCCGATCCGCAACTTGTTGTTATTGATAAATCTGGCCCAGGTGTTGTAACGGCTGCCGATATCCATGGCTCTTCTTTTGTCGAGGTCATGAGTAGTGATCAGGTTATCTGTACCTTAACTGGAAAGTCAAGGTTTTATGCTGAATTGACTGTCGAGTGGGGAAAAGGTTATCAGCCCGCAGAACGACAGAACAAGGAAAACTTATCGATTGGACAGATTCCCATTGATGCTATTTTTACGCCGGTCAAACAGATACAGTATACGGTCTCTCAAGCCCGCGTTGGTCATCAAACCGATTTTGATAAATTAACCATTGAAGTTGAAACAGATGGAAGTGTAAAACCCGAAAATGCTTTGGCATACGCAGCCAAAATTTTGAAGGAGCAGATGACTATCTTCATTAATTTTGATGAGAGTTCTGCTGAGCCTGATCCGATCGCCAGTAATGGTCCTGAGCCTTTTGAAAATGAATTTTTGAATCAACCCGTTGAGGATTTAGAACTCTCTGTTCGTTCTGCGAATTGCCTCAAAAATGCTGATATTAATTTTATCGGTGAGTTGTGTCAAAAAACTGATCAGGAAATGCTCAAAACAAAGAATTTTGGTCGTAAATCTCTCAATGAAATTAAGGCGTTGCTATCTGAGAGGGATTTGAGTCTCGGCCTTAAGTTTGAGAATTGGGTTCCTCCGGAAGTTGTGAAGAAAGCTGATGAGGCTGAGTAGTATCGATAAATATAAGGTCATTTTTTTAATGATTTTTTTATTGATTAAGCGTTTATCATTTTCATCATGTTGTTTTTATTGTTGTATTAAAGAAAATGTAAATTTATATCTCTTCCTTCAATGGAAGGAGTTGAGGATCAAGCTATGAGACATAGAAATTCTGGAAGAAAACTTGGGCGCACCTCTTCTCATCGAGAAGCGATGTTTCGCAATATGGTAACCTCTCTTTTCGAGCATGAACGAATTGTCACCACGACACCCAAAGCAAAAGAGGCTCGCAGGATAGCAGATAAAATGATTACCCTTGCTAAAAGGGGTGATCTGCATGCTAAAAGACAGGCATTGGGTTATATCCGTAGTCGTGATGTCGTGGCCAAACTGTTTGATGTTATACATCTTCAATATGCTGATCGCAATGGTGGCTATACCCGTATTATTCAAACCGGTGTTCGTCAGGGTGATGCTGCCCCCATGGCGATTCTTGAACTTGTTGGATACCAGGAGAATGTTGCCACACCTGTAGAAAGTTGATTGCTTTTGTGTGCAAATTGTTCGAATAAGGAGAAGCTCCTTTTTATGCTTCTTTTTAAAGAATAGCAGGCAATACTGGTTCTAGTTGAAAAGCTGATATGTTATCATGTCAGCTTTTTTTTTTCTGAAGTGATGCTGAGGGTAGAATTTATGCAAGAGAACAAAACATTTCCCCTCGATAAGGTTCCCCTGGGAAAAGAGCCTTTTCATTTTTCGTGTCATGCCGGTGTTAGTTGTTTTATGTCGTGCTGTAAAAATGTTGATATGTTTCTTTATCCGTACGATATTATTCGTCTTAAAAAATGTTTGCAGTGCGATGCGGAGTCTTTTATGCGTCAATTTACCCGATTGGTGAGTGGTGATCAGCCCTACTTTCCTGCGGTGATGCTGAAACTCAATGATGACCCAGAAAAAAGTTGCCCCTTTTTGGGACAGGAAGGGTGTTCAGTTTATGCGGATCGTCCATCAGCCTGTCGAACATATCCCCTTGAGCGGGCCGTTGATCGAAGCTCGTGGCGGGGTAGAGGTAAGGATTATTATTTTTTGACGGCACATTCTTACTGTCTCGGCCATAATGAACCAGAGAAGGTGACCGTTACGCAGTGGATTCGTGATCAAAAATTACATGATTATAATTCCTTGAATGATGCCTGGGCTGAACTCGATACCCTTTTTGCAACGAATCCGTGGAAGGGCGAAGGAAGCGGTGGGCCGAAACAGCAAATGGCGTTTATGGCCTGTTATGATATTGATGGTTTTAGAAGGTTAGTGATTCGTGAACGAATTTTCGAACGATTTCGTTTCAAAAAATCTCAGATTGAAAAGTTGCGCAATGATGATACTGTTTTTTTACAATTTTCCTTTGAATGGGTTAAGTTTTTTCTAACTGGGACTTCGTCCTTACCTTTACGATAACCCTTGTCAAAGTTACAAGTGTTTCCTCATGTTTCAGAGATCATTGTTTGCTGTGCTTTTCTGATTGTCTTGCAAGTAAATATATTTTATATTATAAAGTTTTGTTTGTAGCTTTGTGCTTAATCTCGGTGGTCGAGATTAAGAAACAGAGGAGTAAAAAAACACACATCCCTTGCTTTTCCTGGTGTTATTGAGGGCTTTTGGGTCTTACAATGATAAATGGGGGATGGAGGCTTAACCAGAGAATGGAGAAAAAATGTCATTTGCTACAGTAAAAGAGATGTTACAGGCAGGCCTGCATTTTGGCCATCAAACCCGCCGCTGGAATCCTAAAATGAAGCCCTATATTTATGGGCCACGAAATGGGATTTATATCATCAATCTGGATAAGACAAAACGCATGTTCGATAGGGCCTGTGATTTTCTGTCGAAGGAGATAGCCAAAGGCGGTTCAGTCATGTTTGTCGGCACCAAAAGGCAGGCCCAGGCCATTGTGCATGAAGAGGCGAAACGATGCAATATGTATTATGTTGATCATCGTTGGCTGGGGGGGATGCTGACCAACTTTCAGACAGTCAAGAATAGTGTAGATCGTTTAAAGTTGATAGAGTCCATGCAGGAAGATGGCTCCATTCATCGTTTTCCGAAGAAAGAAGTTGGATTGATGGAAAAAGAGCGGGTAAAGTTGGAGCGCAATGTTGGTGGGATAAAAAACATGAAGAAATTGCCCACCGTACTCTTTATCGTTGATCCTAAAAAGGAGTCTATTGCTGTCAGTGAGGCGCAGAAATTAAATATTCCTGTCGTCGCCCTTGCCGATACCAACTGTGATCCAGATGGTATTGATTTTATGATTCCTGGCAATGATGACTCTTTGCGATCTCTTCGTTTGGTGGTTTCCTGTGTCGCTGAGGCTGTTCTGGCGGGCCAGGCTCGATTGGATGGAGATGCCGCCTCTGATGAAGCCCTGGCTGCTGCTATGGCTGATGCTGATCTTGATATGGGTCAGGAAGAGACTGCTGCTGCAACAGAGTAATGCCATGACGCACGCATTCGATCCCCTGTCGCCAGCGCAAGTGAGCGACCGGGAAGACAGTTGAATGAAAATTGCGTGAAGAAAAAAATATGACGAGCTGATGACGCGCATCGGTTGAGTTGGGCATTGGCTGGTCAAATGCGTGGAGGGGCGTCTGGTTGGACAGCCCCTTTTTTGTGGTTGTTTTTTCTTTGCTTTTCACCGGGCGGGGAAAATGAAATTTTAATCAATGGCGGACAGTTTTCTTAGCGTATTGTCGCTGTTGCACTGATGGAGAAAACGATGAACATTACAAGTCAAATGGTGAAGGACCTACGAGATAAGACGGGCGCGGGGATGATGGATTGCAAAAAGGCCCTCAGTGAGCATGCTGGGGATATGGAAAAGGCGATTGATTTTTTACGGCAGAAAGGGTTGGCGGTAGCAGCGAAAAGGGCTGGACGGGCCACCAGTGAGGGTGTGGTTGAGACTTATATCCATGCCGGTGGAAAATTGGGTGTGATGGTCGAATTAAATTGTGAGACTGATTTTGTTGCTAAAACCGATGGCTTCCGCGAGTTTGCCCGTGATGTTGCCATGCATGTAGCGGCGGCAAATCCTATTTCCTTGAGCCGAGATGATGTCCCTGCCGACATTGTAGAACGGGAAAAGCAGATTTTCATTCAACAGGCCCTTGAATCTGGGAAACCCGCGAATATCGTTGATAAAATGGTAACCGGTAAGATTGATCGTTTTTTGGCGGAGGTCTGTTTGCTTGAGCAGCAATTTGTCAAAAATCCCGATAAATCCATTCAGGATATGTTGACAGAGTTGATTGGTAAAATGGGTGAAAATGTTTCCATCCGTCGTTTCGTTCGTTTTCAAGTTGGTGTCTAATTTGCGCTGAAAATATTCTTAGGAGGCTATTCAAAATAAACTGGACAAAATTGCGCTCGGATTTGGGTTGGGTTTGGCCGGTTAGATTGAACAAAACCGCAGGCATAATTGTGTTATGTCGAGGATTTTGTGATTGAG
>DYNG01000103.1 GCA_020721165.1 Desulfocapsa sulfexigens | reverse complement strand
TTCCCGCCCCCTTCTCAACCAGATCCCGCTCCCACTGCCTGGGCAGGGAAAACGAAAAAAGGGTAAAATCTCCCAAGGCCCGTCGTTCCCGCACGGTGGCCACACAATCAACATGGCCGGAGACAATATGCCCGCCGAGCCGGTCAGAAAGGCGCAGGGCCCGCTCCATATTCACCGTCCGGGCAACGGCAAACCCACCCAGGGTCGAACGATTCAGGGTTTCGGGGGAAACATCAACGGTAAAACGCCGTTCATTGATATGATAGGCGGTCAGGCAAACCCCATTGATGGCAATGGATTCACCCTCTTCCGGAGCCTCCAGATCAAAGCCGGCCTCCAGATCAAAAGCCAGCCCGCTTCCGGCCCCCCGTTTGCCTCGCAAGACACCCGTTCCCGCGACAATTCCGGTAAACATCGCCCGCTTAAGCCGCAGATTCCAGGGCTTTTGCCTTTTCCATGAACTGCTCGGCAATATTTTTATGTTTATAGCGGCTATGAATCGAGGCAATTGTTCGATAGACATCGGCGGCCTTGGCAGTCTCGCCGGCATCAAGGTACACCGCCACCAGCCGTTCCATCGTCTCCACCGTCCCTTTCGGGTTATTGTTGCGCTGATAGGAGTCAATCAGATCAAGACAAATCTTGATCGCCTCGGGATACCTTTTCAGCCCCTGATAGGCGAGAACGAACTGAATGGAGATGGCGGTCAGACTCATCGGGTCGTCCTGTTTGTCACAGATCTCCCAGGCCCGCTGGTAATGCTGCAAGGCCTTTTCGTACTCCTGCCGTTGCAGGCAGACGAGACCAAGCTGGTAAGAGGCGTTGGCCACCCCATTGTCATTGCCATTTTCCTCAAAGGCGAGCAGGGCATTATGCAGGGCCACCGCTGCCTGAGCCAGTTCTTTTTTCCCCAGAAACTCTTTCCCCTCTTCGTAAAGGGCCTGGGCCGGATCAGTTGGTTTTTTGTTGTCAACTGGTGCAATGGCATCAAGAGATTGCAGTTGCATGTTACTCATTTGGGGGGCTCTCCTTCATGAATTCTGGCCACCGCCTCGCGGGCCAGGGATGAAACAGTAGAGGTCTGCTGCTGGCCATTCTCTTCCCAGATGGACAGCTCGGCCAGATCCTCAACCAGAGGCATCAGTTGCAGGGCCACCTCGGTGGCTCGAATCCGGCCCATCAATAATGCCACCAGACCGCGCAGGGCCGGATCGGGATGATGCAGAAAATGAAACAGATTGAAAAAGGTGGTCTCTCGAATAAGATCAGGCCGCCCCTTGGCAATTTTGGCCAAGGCCCCTATCACCTGGCGCTGGGTCGAACTGTCGTTCATATAATTGAGAAGATGACGGGTGAAGGCGCCAAAGATATCGGGTCGGCCAGCGATAACCTCGCCCAGAGTCTCCACCATCCCCCAGGGGGTCGCCGCCGAATCGGAACACGCCTCAAAAAGGCGATGCAGCAACTCCGAAACCTGACCAGGCTCGCGACTGGCCACCCGTGAACAGACCTGCCCAATAATCCAGGCGATGCGCATTCTCCGGGCCTCATCCGGCTCATACAGGAGCCGTTGCAAAAGGCGCAGGGTCTTTTTATCATCAAAACAGAGGGCCACCAAACCGTCAATATCGGTGCGGGTCACCAGCTCCCTGACGGCTTCTTTGGTCGCCTTGTTTCTTTTTCGGCGGGGATCAGGCAGAGGCTCCAGAATCAGCGGCGCCGGCTCCGCTCCGGCATTCTGCTGGGTGGACTGAATCGTTTTCTTCTCTTTGACCCGCTGTGAGATCTCGCTGATGGCTGTATGCAGTCGTACAAAATACAAGACCCCCCGCACCGGTCGCCCATCCATGTTTTTGGTATTGACAACCAGATGCGTCAGCTCATCATAATCCTCAACCAGTCCGGTCAGATAGTCATCTTCGGGCAGGAGATCCCAGGCGAAATCCCAGTTGTTATCACAGGCCAGCACCAGGGTTTCGACCATGGCGGAGCCGATGTTATGCCCCGTGGGGTCGCAGCTATAGACCGCTCCACAACCGCACCGCCCGACCTTGAACTCATGCATCTTCCGTTCAATGGCATCGGTTGCCCGCCCCACCTTCTGGCCGCAAAACGGGCACCAGGGCGGGGTTGTTATTCGTTGTTTACTCATTGTCAGCCTTTCCGCTCAGAGAACCAGCCAGAGATCAAGCCAGCTTCTGTTTAAGCTGCTCGACAAAGCGGGGATCCACCGAATAGCCAAGTTCACGCGCCTTTTCCTCGTGCTGTTTCGCCGCCTTGAAATCACCACTGAAAAACAGGGCCACCGCCAGATTATTCTGGGCCAGCGGCGAATCGGGATCAAGCTCGACGCCCTTCTGGGCCGACTTGAGGGCCCGCGCATCCTCACCCTTCATGGTCAAAACGGCCGTCAAATTCATCCACACCGTGGCCAGCTTGGGATTATACTGAATGGCCTTCTCATAAGCGGCAATCGCCTTATCCAGCTCGTTGCGCTGCTGCCAGATCAAGCCCATATTCGCGTGGGCCTGGGCGGTCTCGGGCACGGCCCGGATCGCCTCCTCATTGAGTTGCTGGGCCCGGACCATATCTCCTTTGCCAAAATAGATCGCCCCCAGGTTAATCATGCTCTCGGCGCTCATGGGATCAATAACCAGAGCCCTTTCCAGCATCCTGATGGCATCATCCACCCGCCCGGCCTTCAGGTAAACCAACCCCAGATGGTGATGAGCCATCACATTATTGGGATTCTGCTGACATTTTTTTTCAAACTCATCAATCACCTTCGGCAAATCTTCCCGCAAATCTTCCAAATCTTCCGCCACCTGCTCTGACATACACCACCTCTTTGGCAATTAGGGCCGTTCCAAAAAAAACTTGTCAGTTTTCCCTTTTCTTACGGCCCATTATGCCGTTCCTGAAGTTAAAAAAGACCAGTTGTTCTTGGACGACGGCTCACTGTTCATACGAAATAGACATTCAACAAAACCATCAACTTAGCCCCGACAGACCAGACAGGTGATTTGCAGACAATTTCTTGAAAAAAACAGGAAATCGCTCTGTAAGTCACCAGGGCGCATATATTATAGACACCTTCAACACACTTGCAAGGAGAAAATTCCCAGCGGGCAAATACTCAGGAGAACAACAGAAGTACAGGTGGCCATGCCCGACTCACAAAAGCGGACAGAGATGGGATGGCCGTGTTCCTTGTGGGCCATGATATTGACTTGGCAGAAACAATAAGATAGGCTGGCATCAGGCAAATTACCTGCTGGAGATACAACGAGTTCTAACCCCGATAAACGGGATAATTGTCGTAGCAGAAAAACTTCTTTGAAAAGCGGAATATTTTTCTGTCAGTCATTCACTGGAGACAACGGCCATGCTGACGATCAGGGACGCCGGGATTCTGTCAACAAGCTACCATCCCCGCACCCAGCCTGTTGACACCCTGGTACTGCACTATACAGAACTGAATCTGGACGAGTCGTTGCGGATCTTGCGATCAGGCGGCGTCAGCGCCCACTTCGTGCTGGCCGAGGATGGCGTCGTTTATGCCCTTCTGCCACACAACCAGGTCGCCTGGCATGCCGGACTTTCCACCTGGCGAGATCAACCATCTGTCAACGCTCGTTCAATCGGCATTGAAATTGTGAATCGCAACGGGAACCGATATCCCTATCCAGAAGCGCAAATAGATGCCCTGATAGAGCTTTGCCGAAAAATTATTGCTGAAAATCCGGCAATTACTCCTGGGAACATTGTCGGCCACTCCGATATAGCTCCACGACGCAAAGTGGATCCAGGAAGGTTCTTTCCCTGGAGATTACTGGCCGATGCGGGCATCGGGATCTGGCCATACGATGCCCGCCCAGAACCGGTGGGCTCGAAAAATGAAATCCGACTGCTTCTTAAAGCCTGTGGATATCCTCAAGAACATGCCTATGGCAGGAAAGATGGCGGCTTCGTGTACCTGTCAGACCCTGAAAATCCACCCATTGGCGTAAACGACATCGTCAAGTTGACGCTGCGGGATATTGTCACGGCCTTCCAGTTACGATACGAACCAGACCATGCCACTGGTATTGTCACGGAAATAACCATGGGATTACTACGGAAAGTCTCATCACTGATCGTTGAGGAACAACCCTGATTCTTTCACCGCATTACCCACAAGTCAAGCCTGACACATTTTTATCTACTTTTTTATCATGAACATATTCCAGAGAGAATGAGTATGGGGAAATCCAGGCCGCGACCCCGGTTGAACCGGACGCGCGGCCTGGCGTAGGACTGCGTCAGCAGCTATCCGACCTTACTGCTTGGAGCCACTGGTTACCGCCTCCATCACATTGTCGAGGTTGAAGCTGCCGGGTTTCTGCCGGGGCGGAAACTCACGGAAACTCTGCAACCATTGACCGACATAGCCGGCAGCGGGCGCGATCACAAACATGTGCTCGACAAACCAGCGCTCGTAGTCCATACCGATCTCATGGGCGAGTTCAAAGGGATCCATGCGCAGGTTGGTGATCATCGGGGCGCGGAGCTTTACAAAAGGCTCCTGCCAGACGCTCAAGCCGTGCGCGTCCTGACGCAGGAAGGTCGCCTTGTAATCCTCGTAACGAAGCGCGGCAACATTACCGTCATCAGTCCAGTAGATAAATTCCTTGCGCGGCCATTTGCCCTCACCCTTGAGGGCGGGCAGGAGGTTGTATCCATCAATATGTACCTTGTAGGTCATCTCCCCTGCTTTTCTGCCCTTGAGCAGATCCTCCTTGACGGTGGTGTCACCGGCTGCGGCCAGCAGGGTGGGCAGCATATCTTCATGGGCGCAGATATCATTGTTTACGGTGCCTGGCTTGATGACCCCTGGCCATTTGATCATGGCCGGCACGCGGTAGCCGCCTTCCCAGTTAGTGTTCTTCTCGCCGCGGAACATGGTGGTGCCACCGTCAGGCCAGGAGAAGGATTCGGAGCCATTGTCGGTGGAGTACATGATGATGG
>DYNG01000102.1 GCA_020721165.1 Desulfocapsa sulfexigens | reverse complement strand
TCAATACCAACTGATAATCTTCCCCGCCCTTGAGTTGCAGATCCGCCTTGTCCTGGCCCAGAATGAGCGCCGCCTCGTCCAGAAGCGGTGAGCAGGGCAGTTTTTCCGCAAAGAGACGGCCAGCAACCCCGCTCTCCCGACAGATATGGGCCAGATCCGTGGCCAGGCCATCGGAAATATCCTGCATGGCCGACACCCAGCCCGTGGCAGCCAAGGCCTGTCCCAGGGCAATCTGGGGGACGGGATCAAGATGAGCATTCAGCAACTCCCGCCAGCGCCCTGCCACCGCTCTTTCCTCTTTATGCGCCTTTTGCAATAGGGCCAGTCCAGCCGCCGCTGACCCCAGAGGGCCAGAGACAAAAACGGTGTCGCCCGCCTGGGCTCCACAACGATACAGGGGCCCAGGACCGGTCGGATTGCCCAGTACCGTCACCGAGATGACCAGCTCCCCGCTCCGCACCGTATCACCGCCAATCAGCAGGCAGTCATATTCGGCCAGCAGCGCCGTGGCCCCGGCCAGCCAGGAGCGCAACCAGTTTTTCGGCAGAGAGGGCGGCAGGCACAGGGAGAGCAGGACAAAGCGGGGCCGTCCCCCCATAGCGGCAATATCACTCAAATTGACCGCCATGCTTTTCCGGCCCAGAAGCTCTGCTGGATGCCAGTTTCGATCAAAATGAACCCCTTCCACCAGACTATCGGCGCTGATTAACCACTGATTTCCACCGATATCGCCAAAAACAGCGCAATCATCGCCAATGGACTTGATCAAGCCGGGGGCCGAGCCGGGAATCGTTGTTCGTATCAACTCTATCCATTCCCGTTCCGATATGGCGCTGCCCCCGCCCCCAGCGGCCCTCTTGTCCATCACTACTTGACCCTCTTGAGAAAAGGCGCCTTTTTCTCATCCCTGGAGACAGGAGCAGAAGGAGTGGATACTGGAGACATGCCAAAATCAACCGCCTTCACAAAGCGCTGTTCCCCGCCCATGGTAAAGATTTCCAGCCCTGTCAACTGCGGTGTCCGCAGAGTCCAGACCATCTCCTGGGGGGGGATGGACAACAGGGTAAGCCCCACGGCCCACCACTCATCCTTTTTACGACCTGGATCGGGGGCAATATCGGTAATGAGGGCATAGTTGGCCATAAGCTCTGGCTCTTTGGCCACAATCAGGACGATATCACCAATGACAGCGCTGTCTTTAAAACGGATCACCTTGCTCAGTTCGGCAATGATTTGTTCCATGGTTTTCATAATCGTACAGGCCAAAAAAAGAAATCAAAAATGGTTAGGGAACGGGCGGGACAAGCCGTTGTTAATAAATACCTATGACGATCTCATATCATAAACGGCATAAGGGGCCGTAAAGAAATAGATGGAAATGGAATAGTTATTTCTTAACGGCCCCTAAACACCGTCGCTGATTCGAGAAGAATGGTATCACCCCTCATTTCACTACGGGCCGCAACCTCCTTATAACCTGACAATCCATCGAGAAGAGGGAGAACGATCTGGTCGCTGATTACCTTGGCCTGACGGGCGGCTTCCGGTTCCTGGAGGGCCAGGATGACACCGCCCCATTTGACCATCTCTTTCAACATCGTGACCACAGAAGAGATCTCGACAAAACTGGTCGAATTGCTGGCCTTGGTCAAGCCCTGTTCCAGCGCTTGATTTGCCTGCACAAAACCGGCGCTGCTGACAAAGCCCTGGCCATCATCACTGTCCACAATGGCCTTCGCCAACCCTATGGTCGTGGCCATCAGCAGATAGCCCTTATGGGTTACAAAAACCGGCTGCAAATTTGGATGGAGGGAGATATCGAGAATGTTAAGGGTGGCGCCTTTATACTCCTCGCTGCGGGTGGGGATGCCATTTTTGGCTAATTGGGCCTGCATCAGGGCCATAAATTCTTTTTCCTTTTCCAGTTGGAGAAAAATCGCTCCATTGGGCAATGGTACCAGACCGGTGGTCAGGATATCTTTGAGCACCAGGACGGCTTCCGAGCCAAACATTGAAAAAATCTCCTGTAATTCCAATCCGGTGGCATTTTTTATTCCTTGCTCCAGGTCTTTAATCTGAGCGCCACTCTTCCCCATCTCCCGACTAAACGACTCCCAAAAAATGCGCATATCCACGCTGTTGCTCCAGTAATACCCCATGATATCAGCCGGCATCATGGCGATGGTCCGGTTGTCCGCAGGAGGAATCGTCAACAGTTTGGCCAAGAGCGGATCCAGCTTTTGGGGATCAAACAGAATCAATCCCTTGTCCCGCCGTCCACCCTTTTCCTGCCAGGCGCCAAAGGCCATGCCCTGCCAGCCCTGCAAAGGGAGCAGGGCCTTTTCCATCTCCTCTTTCTGCCCGGCATCAAACCCTTCGATCAGGCGCAAAAACTGCTGATGCAGGGCCGGTGTGGCCACGAACGAAAAAAAATCTGCCCCTGTGAATTCTTGATGCAGGCGCATATATTCCGGGGATAAAGCCAGGGTCTTCTCCTTCCGATCGTTCCGGTCCAGACTCAGACGAACCGCTTTATCATCAAGGGCGGCAATGATATATCCACTGGAGGAGGCCACGGTTAATATGGTCTCGGAGCTCAAATGATACTGCTGTAATTTATGCTTGCCATGCTTAATGGTTTCTGTCTCGATTTTTCCGGCAAACATTGAGCCAAGCATTTGTAAAAACTCACTGTTTCGTTTGGGCTTGGCAATGCAGATCAGGGAGGATGCCATTGCTTTTTCAGGTGGGGTCTCCTTGATATCGGCCATCGGCAACAGAGCCAGGGCAAAATTCTGGCCAAAAAGCTCATGAAAAAGGGGGCTGGCCAAAAATGCTTCAAGATCCCGGCGCAGATCGCCAAGTTTGGCCACGCTATCCGCGTCTCCCCCTAAATCGGTGGCAATTTTGACTATGTCCATTCCGACAATCGCCTTTCCCAGTGGCGAAACCTTAAAGCCATCAAGCAAGGTGTCCAGATTTTTTTGTTCCACAACCAGCAGGACATCTTCGGGCAGAAAATCCGCTGCTGTGTCTTGGCTCGTGGCGAGAGGTGTAAAATAATAAACCGCAAAGGCGACCAAGCCAATGCAGCCCAAGAGAATCCATATTTTTTTCATTGTATCTCCTTGAATGAGTTCCTGAATTGCTGAAAAATGTCCTGTTTTTTGTAAAAAATTCTGACAATGGTCGTATCCCGATCATCGGGGTTCGCCCTCGGACGATCTTCTTGGCCCTTCCATTTTTTCGATAATCCAGGACACGGCTTCCGCTAAATCCCGGCCCACAAATGATGGCTGCACCTCCTGGGTCGGCCCGATATAGCAGGCATCCCCCTGACCATAGCCGGTAAGCACCAGAACCGGAGTCGCCCCGCAGGCAATGGCTGTTTTCAGATCAGACCAGCGGTCGCCAACCAGAAACGATTGTCGGAGATCAAGGCCCAATTCAGCCGCCGCCTGAAGAAGAAGGCCCGGTTTCGGTTTGCGGCACTGACAGGCTTGGCGATACTCCTCCCTTTTCGCCTCGGGATGATGAGGACAGATGTAAATACCATCCACAAAGGCCCCCTGTTCGGCCAGCAAGGCGGTCATCTTTTGATGGACTTCGTCCAGCAATGATGGTGGAAAATAGCCCCTGGCCAAACCCGACTGGTTGGTCACGATCACCACCGGAATGTGCCGGTCATTTAATCTTTTGATCGCGGCAGCAACACCGGGCAGAAGGTGAAAGCGACTGATATGATTAATATATCCCATCTGCTCATTGATGGTGCCATCCCGATCGAGAAAAACGGCGGGACGAAGCGCTGCGGTCACGGGAACTCTATTTTCTGGCGCTCGCTCGTCGCTGGCCATATCGGGATCACGATCCGGTTATTTTTTTAAAGGAGCCAGTATCTTTGCCACTTCCGCATAGACCTCCTGACTGCTGATGGTCTCTAAACATCGTAAATGTCCTTGCGGGCACTCTGCTTTCAAACAGGGACTACAGGCCATTTCTTTCCGAATCACCACTGCCTGCTCGGAAAAGGGGCCAGTGGCGACATGATCGGTGGAGCCGAAGATGGCAACGGTGGGGGTCTGCAAACCGGCAGCCACATGCATCAGGCCGGAATCGTTGGTCACAAAGGCCTGACAACGATGAATCAGGGCCATGACCTGTTGCAGGGTTGTTTTATCAGTCATATCAACAACATGATAAGGGGTGCGCTGAGCAAACCCCTTGATGATGCCGGCCGCCTCGGAATCGGCTCTGGTGCCAAAAACCAGAATCAGGCAACCGCTCTCCCCGTGGTGATGGGCAAGAAGGGCGGCCAACTGGCCGAATTTTTCCGCTGGCCATCGTTTGGCCGGCCCGTAGGCGGCTCCCGGATTCAAGCCAATAATGGGCATGGCGCGCCGGATCTCGGGCGCAATTGCCAGTGATGACACGCCCTGCCCGGCGGCGCCTGAAAACCCGGTCTGATCCTGTAAAGATTCAATATACCCTTGGGCCCAAGCGGTCAAGTCCTCAGAAAGAGGCAGATACAGGCTGTCCACCCCTTTCTCCAGCCCCAGCCCGGTCAGTAATGCCTGATAATAATGTACTTGATGCCGGGCACGGATTTCAGCGGTTAATTCCACTCCGTGGGTCAAAAGCAGACTGCGGCCATCCCGCTTAAAACCGGCCCGCACCGGAATTCTGGCCAACCAGACCAAAAAAGCCGCTTCAAAGGCATTTTGCAAGAGAATGGCGGCATCAAAGCGATACTCCCGCAGATGACGAGCCAGCTTAAATACCCCTTTGATTTTTCCCGAATACAGACCCTTTTTGTCATAGACGATAACCCGGTCAACCAGAGGGTTCAGGCGAAAGATATCGGCCACCCAGGGCATCGCCAGCACGGTGATTTCAGCATCGGGAAAATTCTCCCGAATGGACCGCACCGCCGGGGTGGTCATAACTGCGTCCCCAATCCAGTTGGTAGAACGAATCAGGATTCTTTTCGGATTCAGTTGTTGAATGCTTGCTTTC
>DYNG01000101.1 GCA_020721165.1 Desulfocapsa sulfexigens | reverse complement strand
GATACAGCGGCGGCAGTTGCAGTGGTAGTTGCTCCTGTGCCAGCAACTCCAGGCCCTTTTATCACCTTTTTTCGTTCTGCCTGATAGACAGCCGGGCCGGTCGTATTGCCCGCTGCGGCGCTGGCGGCGGTCGGCGCGTTTAAGTTCTTGGCCTTGAGGCGAGCCGCTTCGGCAGCGTCAGCGGCGGCCTTGGCCTTGCGCTCTGCCTCGGCGGCCCGGGCTTCATGCAGGGCGGCCACGCTGTCCTGTTGCTGTTTGAGCTGCTCGTTGAGCTGGGTTATTTTACCCTCGGTTTCGACGGTTTGCTTGTTGGCGAAGTCCTGCATGGTGGTTTCGAGGGCCTTGTTCTGCTCCTGAAGCTGGCGATTGGCAACCGAGGTGGACTCAAGCTCACCCTTTAGTGCGAGAATTTCCTGTTGCATTTCCGTCAGTTGACCGGAAGAACTGGCCTGTTTTTGCTGGATTTCCCCCACCGTATTGGCCTGCATATCCTCTAACTTCTTATTCATCGCCCGCAGTTGATAGGAGAGGGTCTGCACCTCCTGCTGACTGGCGCACTGAATAAGAAACGGGGTGAACGCAAAGAGGACGCCGAAGGTCGCGAGGGATTTGTTCATGGCAGATACCTGGTTCAATAATTCGTGGTGAAAGAGATGGGTTCAACTCCTTGCGCTACTTCTTGGCAGCCCAGCGGGGATAGGTCTGGTTCCCTTTGATTGCGAAAAGCTGCCGTTGAAACGAGCCATTTTTGAGAATGGCGTAAATCTTCTGGCCTCCGCCTTCCCGTTTGGAGAAGATGATCTGTTTCCCATCGGGTGACCAGTCGGGCGACTCATGATGGCCGCCATCTTTTGTCACCTGAATCTGCTGAGCCCGCTCCTGCGGGGCCATCATGCAGATCTGGTAGGAGCCACCGGTCAGGCTGGAAAAGGCCAGCATGTCCCCCTTGGGTGACCAGACCGGTTCGGCATTCTCGGTTCCCTGATACGAGAGGCGCTTGACGCTTTTGCTTGCTAAATCCATAAGGTATATTTGCGGCTTGCCGCTGCGATCGGAGACAAAGGCCAGGCGGCTGCCATCGGGGGACCAGGAGGCCGAAACATTGATGCCGGAGCGACTGGTGAGTTGCTCGATGATATTACCCGCCCGATCCATGAGGTAGAGGTCGGGATTGCCGTCCTTGCTCAGGGTGAGAACACATTTGCTCCCGTCCGGCGACCAGGCCGGCCCGAGATTCATGCCCTTGTGTCGGGAAATGGTGGTGGTGGTGGTGCTCTGATTGAGTTCCGTAATATACAGGTTTTGATTGCCTTTATGGTAGGAGCTGTAGCTGAGGCTTAATCCATCAGGGGTAAAACGGGGAGAGATAACCAGATTACGGTGGCGGGTTATCTGCCGGACTTTATCGCCCAGGATATTGGATATGTAAGCCTCTTTGGGGCCGTTGCTGTCTGAGATAAAGGCGATCTGGCTGGTGGCGATACCCGGTTCGCCGGTCAGTTCATTGATCACCTGGTCGCAATATTTGAAAATGATAGACTGCTTCTGGTCGCTGGCAGCGGTGTATTTCTTCCCCAGGAGCATGGCCCCGCTGGCCACATCGAGCAGGCGCATCTCAAAATTGATGGCAGATGGTGAGCCGTCATAGGAACCCAGGACGACATAGTCGGCACCCAGTTGTTTCCAGTCAGGAGAAGCCGATCCGGCATATTTCTGCTGGGGGATGATGGCGATAATACCATGAAATTCCAGGGACTTTTCCAGGGTAGTGGCGAGTTCACGGCTGAGGTCCGCCGACGGACCGGTGAAAGACGGCACGGCCATATTGATTTTTCGGGAGCCCGAAGCCGTGATATCAAGATAGACCTTACCTTCAGCCTGGGCATCAGAGACCATGCTGATAAAAGAGAGAAGGATGGCCAGGCTAAGGCGTACAAGGAACAAGGAGGTTTTTTTTGGTGTGATCATGGCGTAAAAAAAAAAGAAAAATGAGGAGTGATAATTTTTAATTGTGCAGATTATACCATTGCTGAAAAAAAAATCACTGAATTCCGCTTGGTTTGAAACGAAGTCCGACCTCGATTTTTTGTTTTTGCAGGGCCGGAGGCGGCGCTGGCAGAGGATTTGCGGCTTCAAGCGTCTTGAGAACAAATTGGTCAAAGACCTTATCTCCTGAATTTCGTTCAAAAGATTGGCTGGTAATACGACCATCGCTGGCAATCGTGATGCTGACCTGGGCCAGAAGATTGGCATCCCAGGCCTTGATATCCGGGGGTTGCCAGTATTGCTGGATATGGCCCATGATGGTCGCGTAATACTGCTGCTCCAGAACGCCCATGTTCTGGCCGCTGCCGGCGCCGGTTTGGGCGGTTGCGTTTCTGGCATTACCGGAGGCCCGTAACTGATTACGGAGGGCATTTTTGGCATCTTCGGCGGCCATCCTGGCCTCTGCTTCCGCCCGTCTGGCCTCTGCTTCCGCCTGTCTGGCATTTTCGCGGGCAGCGGCCTGCAATCGTTGTTGTTTAATGGTCTCTTGGGCGCTGGCCTCTTTGCGCAGCTCCTCTTTTTTTGCCTCTTCCTTCAGTTTGTTGGTGATATCCTTGAGCTCTTCCAGTCGTTTTTTGGCATCTTCAGCGCGGGTGTCAGGCTCTTCTTTAACCTCTTTCTTAATTTTTTGTTTGAGAGGAGCGATGGAGATGGCCTCGGCTGGAGCAGGCGGCACCACTGGTTCAGACGGTAGAGCAGGTTCCGGTAGGGGCTTTGGTTGTGATTCGGGTACCGGTACAGCCTTCTCGACCGGCGGGGGAACTTCCTTGACCGCTTCTGGCTTGATGGTCTCAGCGGGTTTGGGAGGGGTGGCCGGCGGGGCCTTGGGCTTGGCCGCCGGTGGGGCGGCTGGTTCATTCTTAGCGGCCGCCGGTTCGCCCATGCTGACCAGATCAATGGTGGTGATTTCAGGAAGATCAGGGGCCCGGTGCAGGAGACCGGGCAGGATCATGGCGCAAAACAGAACGAAAATGTGGAAGAGAACGGTCAGGTTCAGGGGGAGCTTCCACTCGTTGGGGATGGCGCTGAGAGGCATGGCGATGGTCTTCTTAGGCGAAAAACACAATTACTTTTTTTCTTCCGGCAATTTGGTGATCATGCCCAATTTGACAAAACCCACGGCCTTGATATCGGCCATCACGGATGCCACAGTCCCGTAAGTGGCGTTTTTATCGGCCTTGAGGAGAATCAACTCTTCTTTTCCCTTTTCCGCAAAAATTTTGGCCAGTTGCTCTTTTAAGACGGGTTGGGTATAGCTGATTTTTCCGAGCATTATCTTCCCTTCCTTGTCAATGCTGACGATCAGCGGCTCTTCCTTTTGTCGCAGCGAATTGGCAGTCGTTTCCGGCAGATCCACATCCAACCCCTGCGTCATCATCGGCGCCGTCACCATGAAGATAATGAGGAGCACCAGCATGACATCCACCAGGGGGGTGACATTGATATCCGCCACCAGTCCTCGGGGGCCGTTGCCCCGGCTTGATCCCATTCCCATATCAGCCCCGTCCGATTAAATCTCTTTCCACGAGGTTCAGGAAATCGGTGGAGAAATTCTCCATTTCCCCCTCAATATAACTGAGCTTATTGGCATAGAAGTTATAGAAAATAACCGCTGGAATCGCCACCGCCAGACCGGCAGCCGTGGCCACCAGGGCTTCGGAGATTCCCGGGGCGACAACGGCAAGCGAGGCCGAGCCCTTGGCCCCGATTTCATGAAAGGAAGCCATGATGCCCCAGACCGTTCCAAACAGACCGATGAAAGGGGTGGCGCTGCCGGTGGTGGCCAGAAAGGGCAGATATCTTCCCATTTCCGTGATCTCCTGGGACTCAGCCTTGCGAATGGCCCTTTTCAGATTATCCATGGTGGCCATCTGCATATCCAGGGTTTCGCCGCCGCTCTGGGGCGCATGGCCTTCCCGACCGCTCTCTTTCCGACTGCGGATTTTGTTGATTTTTTGTAACTCGGTAAATCCGGCTGAAAAAATAGCGGCCTCGGGGCTGTACTCATATTCCTGGGCGCTGTCATAGGCCTCGCTGAGTTTGCCGGAAGACCAGAAGGCCTCAAGAAAATCCTGGCTGTCGGCCATAATCCTCTTAAATAACCGCATCTTCATGAAAACAATAGACCAGGAGATCAGGGAAAAGATAAGAAGGACAAGCATGACAAATTGGCCGACGGGACCGGCGTGGAGGATCATGTTGGTGATGGAGAGCTGCACGGGGTGATTCCTTTTCCTTTAAGTTTATTGGGTAAAATATAAAATTGTTTTGTTTAAAATCGTATCGGGTCTGGTTGAGAACATTACTTCCAGAATACTTCTTTTGGTTAAATTTTCAACTACTCGCTTCACGACATATCTTTTCCTGCCAGGCATCAAGTTGGGTCTGGTAGTCAGATAGGGGACTGCTCATTCCGCATCCCGTGCAGACGGCCTTGGCCTGCTGTCATCGCCCCTGAATCTGCACCGTGGGTTGCTGACAATATATACAGGTAAAGAACGGTTCGGCTGAGGATGCAGCGGATGGCTGCCGGGATGAATTGTTCATGATATCTGGCTGGGCGAAGTGAGGGTACAGGAAAAATCAACCTGCACCGCTATTTTGTTTTTTACCCGAAGAACGCCCTTCAAAAACCAGGATCCCGCAACTCTCTCCTTGAAACTCACCTGCATGGAGATGGTGCTGCCCGGACCCACCGGTCGTTTGAAGCGGGCCACGCCAATGCGGCTGAGCACCGGAATGCCCGTCTGTATCTCCTTGCCGTCGCGGAGCATGGTGGCGATCAGGACGGCGCCGGTTTGAAAGAGGGCCTCGCAGAGAAGGACGCCGGGCATAATCGGGTTTTCGGGATAATGCCCTTGAAAGACCTCCAGATCCGGTGGAATGGTCTTTTCGGCGAGCAGAACGCCCTCCTGGTAGCTGATGATCCGGTCTATCCAGAGAAAGGGGGGGCGGTGCGGAATCAGGGCGGCAAGGAGCGG
>DYNG01000100.1 GCA_020721165.1 Desulfocapsa sulfexigens | reverse complement strand
TCCTGCCCTTCATGATCCGTGACCCCAATTTCACCAATAATAAAGGCATTCTCGCCCATGGCCTTGAAATGCTGAACCACATCATCGGCAAGTTCTGTATCAACGATGGCCATCAGGCCAATGCCCATGTTAAAGGTGCGATACATTTCCGCCATCGGGATTTTGCCCTTTTCGGCCAGAAAGGGAAAGATCGGCGGCATCTTCCAGGACGAACAGTCAATGATGGCCTTACAGTTTTGAGGCAGAATACGAGGAACATTGTCAATAAATCCCCCGCCGGTATTATGCACCATGCCATTGATGCGATAATGCTTCAAAACCCCGAGAACCGCCTGCACGAAGATCCGGGTGGGGCGCAGCAGCTCCTCGCCCAGGGTGCAGCCAAACTCGGGTATCTCCTGGTCAACCGACAGGCCGCAATCCTGAAAACAGACCTTCCTCACCAATGAAAATCCGTTGGAGTGCAGACCACTGGAAGCCACCCCTATAATCTTGTTACCCACTCGAATATCAGAGCCGTCAATAATCGCATCCCGATTGACAATGCCCACCACAAATCCGGCCAGGTCATAGTCTTCTCCCTGATAGAGGCCCGGCATCTCCGCCGTCTCCCCGCCCACCAGAGAACACTTGGCCTGCCGGCAACCTTCGGCAATCCCCTTGACCACATCGGTGGCAATCCCGATATCAAGTTTGCCCATCGAAAAATAGTCGAGAAAACAGAGCGGTTTGGCGCCGCCGACAATGATGTCGTTGACACACATGGCCACCAAGTCAATGCCAATGGTATCGTGCTTGTTACAGAGTTGCGCCACAGCCAGCTTGGTGCCGACGCCGTCGGTGGAAGAGACGATCACGGGCTGCTTGTAGGTATTGGTATCAATGGCAAAGAGGCTGGAAAACCCGCCAATATCGTTGAGCACCCCCCGTTGATGGGTGGCGGCGACGATATCTTTAATCCCTTTGACAAAGGCGTTGCCCTTGTCAATATTCACACCGGCTTCACTGTATTTTGAGGATAAGTCAGTCATTGTGGTTCGTGCACAAGAGAAAATAAGAAGAATAACAAAATGAAAAGAACGATAAAGATTCACTCTTATATCGGCTGTAGGAAAAAAAAGCAATACCCATATCTCTTTTTTATGTGCTTATTCACGGAATTAAGGGTGGTCGTCCTGCTATCTCTTGAACCTTTGTTGAAAATATGCTATTTACTGCCCCTATGAAATTATTGATTCTGCTTATTGGCATGGTGTTGATTTTTGAAGGACTGCCCTATGTGGCCGCCCCGGAAGCCATGCAGGACTGGTTAAAAAAGATCAGCGCCATGCGTCCTGAACACCTGCGGGTCATGGGTCTCATTGCCATGGGCGCCGGTCTTCTCATCTGCTGGCTGGTCCAGGGCTGATTGCTCCCCTGCCCGTCCATCCTTTACCTTCCTAATACCCAGCCAACGATAAATCCATTGACGGATTCCCCATAAAAAAGGTAATATACGCTGTTGTCTGCATACTATTTATCTGAATAAATCCTGCAACTAACACTCTCTAACATTCTCGTAACGATATCGTAAACATCTCCTGACGACTGTGTTTTTTTGCCCTTGGTATTCATTATGGAAGAAATTAAAAAAAAGGATCTCATTGGCAATGAGGGGATGGTTCTGCTCGACATGGTGCAACGGCTCAATCGGCGCAAGGCCACAGGCCATCTTCTCAAGCTGATCTCCAAAACCCATCCGGCGGATATGGCCTGGGTCTTCCGCCACCTCTCCAAGGAAGAACGGGCCGATGTCTTCCAGGTGCTGGCCCAGACCACCATGATGGGCGAATTCCTGAGTGAACTCGATAAATCCATCATGCTCTCCCTGGTGGAAGACCTCTCCAGCGAATTTATGGCCACGGTCATCAGCCAGATGCCCGTTGATGATGCCGCCGATCTGATTGCCGCCCTGCCCGAGGAGGTGGCGGACAATATTCGCAAGCACATGAAGAAAGAGGATCGTGAAGATGTGGACGAACTTCTTCAGTACGATCCCAAGAGCGCCGGCGGTCTCATGTCCACCGACTATATGTACCTCGACGAAGAACTCAGCGTCGGCGAGGCCATCACCAAAGTCCAGAAACGAAGTGAGGAGAAAGAGATGGTCTTTTATCTCTACATCACTCACGGCGAAGGCAAACTGGCGGGAGTGGTCTCCCTGCGGGAACTGCTCATGCACCCGCCCCACCGCCTCTTGAAAAACATCATGAAATCCAGTGTCATCTCCGTGACCACCGACACCGACCAGGAAGAGGTGGCCCATGTCGTCTCGCAATACAATATTCTGGCCGTGCCGGTGGTGGATTCGAGCTACAATCTGGTTGGGATTGTGACGGTTGATGATATCATTGATGTTATCCGCGAAGAGGCGACCGAAGACTTCCTGCAGATGGCGGGCGCCGGTAAAGACCGGGAAATTCTCCTGAAAACCGTCTCCTCCAACGCCATGATCCGGGCCCCCTGGCTGTTGGCCTCCTGGCTGGGCGGGGTGTTGGGAATGCTGGTCGTCGGCTCCTTTACTCAGGAACTCAACAAGGTGCTGGCCCTGGCCTCCTTTATCCCGATTGTGCTGGGCATGGGCGGCAACATCGCCACCCAGTCTTCCACCATTATTGTGCGCGGCATTGCCACCGGTCGCATCCACATGGACCAGTTTTTCAAGATCATTTTCAAGGAGATGCGGGTGGGCGTGATTCTGGGGGTTCTTTATGGCCTGCTGCTGGGAGTTTTCGCCTATTTCGGTTACGCCGAGCCCAAACTGCTGGGTCTGGTGGTGGGGGTTTCGCTCTTTTTCTCGATGTCCATGGCGGCCATGGTCGGGGCTTTTATCCCCCTGGCGCTGAAACGCTTCGACATTGACGCCGCCATTGCCACCGGCCCCATTGTCACCACCTCCATTGATGTGCTGGGCGTTTTTGTCTTCCTCTGGATCGCCAAGCTGTTTCTGGGCCTCTAATTTTTTTTGCTGTCCAACTTTCACTCCTCCACAGATGATCATCATGTCTCGCTCATCAGGAAGAACGACTCCCCGCGCCCTTATCTTCATTCTGCTCATTCTGGTCGGGTTGTGGCTGGTTTTTCGCTCCTACGAACCGCATCAACGGAATACTGGCCGCGATTCCACCGCCACTCCGCAGGTGGTGGCGGCTCGTGGTGAGCTGGCGGCCGATGAGCAGAACACCATTGCCGTCTTCAAGCAGGCCTCGCCGTCCGTGGTGCATATCACCACCAGCGCCCTGCAGCAGGATCTGTTTTCCCTCAATGCCATTGAGATTCCCCAAGGAACCGGTTCGGGTTTTGTCTGGGATGAGCAGGGCCGGGTGGTGACCAACTTTCATGTCATCAATCAAGCCAGCCGCATCTCTGTGACCATGAGCGACAACAGTGTCTGGAAGGCGGTCCTGATTGGCGCCGCACCCGACAAAGACTTGGCCGTCCTCCAGATTGACGCCCCCAAAAACCTGCTCAAACCGATCATGATCGGGGAATCCCACAATCTCCTGGTGGGCCAGAAGGTCTTTGCCATCGGCAATCCCTTCGGGCTTGATCAGACCATGACCTCGGGCATTATTTCGGCTTTGGGCCGCGAAATCAAGGCCATCACCGGTCGCCTGATCCGGGACATGATCCAGACCGATGCCGCCATCAATCCCGGCAACTCAGGCGGCCCCCTGCTCGACAGCGCCGGTCGCCTCATCGGGGTCAACACCGCCATCTACAGCCCCTCGGGAGCCTATGCGGGTATTGGTTTTGCCGTGCCGGTGCAGGAGGTCAATCAGGTTATTCCCCAACTTATCCGCCACGGCAAACTGATTCGCCCCGGAATAGGCGCCTCCCTGGCCGATACCCGACTGGCCCGTCGTTTGGGGATCAGCGAAGGCGTGCTCATCCTCAATATCGAAGAAGGCGGCCCCGCCGATCAGGCCGGACTCCACTCCACCGAACAGCAGGGCGGAGAAATATTGCTTGGTGATATCATCAGCGCCATCAACGGTAAAAAAGTCGCCAACTATGACGCAATCCGCACCGAACTCGAAGGCCTGCAAGTGGGAGATGAAGTGACCCTCACCATCATTCGCAACGGCCAGACCATGCCGGCCCGTTTGCGTTTAGGGGCTCTTGACTGATTTTTCTTACAAACAACAGGTTTGCAAGGTTGCCATACGAGCCTCTTGTAAAATCTTCATTGTGCAAGAGGCTCATGCGAACTGGAATTATCTGCCAACTGCCATTACCAGCACATTCAGGGCGCCGATGATAAAACCGAGAATGGCCCCAAATAGATTGATATACTTGAACTGTTCTTCCATGATTGAAAGCAGGAGCCGCTCCAAGCGCAGCAGATCCAGGGAATCCACCTTCACCCGCACAATCTGCTTCAGGTTGAGAGATTCCACCAGGCCCGGCACCTCAGCCGCTAACATGGACGAGGCCATCTGCTGAACGGAGCGGTACAGACCATCCCGCACCCCGGCCGGAAGCAGATGGGCAATTCGGCCAATGGGCCGCTCCAGAAGTTTCTGCAGGAGAACCTGGATCATCTGATTCATGGCCCGGCGGGCGCCATCGGAACGAAGAAGCGCCACCCCCTCTTCCTTGAGCCAGGCCTTGCCTCTGGCCATTTCTCCCTCGCCCAGGATATCCCACAAGAACTCTCCTACGGACAGTTCTCCATCTTCCAGGCGCGACTCCAGATCCTGGTGAATCACGCCCGCCAGGGCCGCTGCCACCTCCGGCCCCTCCAGGCTCAGTAGCAGTTGCCTGCTCAGTTGGGTGCAGAAGCGCCTTTCGTCCTGATCTTCTGGAAAAAAGAGTCGCAAAGGGGTCTGCAGAAAGGCCTGTCCTCGTTCCTGGATAAAGGCGGTCACTCGGCCCTGCATCTCCTCATTGTGCAGCCAGGAATTGATATCCGCCTCCTTCTCCCGCAGATATTCAGCAACCTTCTTCTCCACCGTCTCCATGCTGATAAAGGATTTAACCATCGCCGCCATTGGCCCTAATGAGAGGATAAAAT
>DYNG01000099.1 GCA_020721165.1 Desulfocapsa sulfexigens | reverse complement strand
CATAAATTGGTGCACCATGGACATTTTTGCCCGTTGATCCGCTACCGGGGCGGAGGATGATGCCTATGAGCTGTCCCGCTGAAACATTGAAGAAACTCTGTACCCGTTTCAGATCAACTGTATCAAGCTTGCACTCTTCAGCCTCCTCATCACTTTCTGCGCTGGTATCGAGTGAATCAGTTACTGCAAGCTCAATCCTTCCATCTTCGCCAGGCACCATAGGGGTTCCGCGGGCGACAACAAAACCGGTAAGCGGCTTTAATGCTGCAGCTGCGCTGATAAGATCATCAATGGCATTGTCAATAAGACCTTCAATTATCTTTGCCTGCGCCAGGTATGTTTTCAGTTCCTGAAGATTAAGGGGTGTGCCGTTGGTGGCAGATGGCTCATATACTGCCGAACATTCAAGGGCATCTGGTGATATTACAAGCTCAAGGCGATAACCCAAACGCTTGAATTCGATCCGTTTTTCCTTGGAGCCTGATGATGACTGTTCCATGGTTGCCAATTGACTGTATTCTCCGTATCTTGACTTAAATTCTAGTCATTATATGTTTTTGTTGCCATAGATGCAAGATTAAGAGTTTACAATTTTTTGTTCTGCTCAAAATTAAAAAACTCTCCCCCTTGAAACCGCCAGCAGGGGGAGAGTTTAATCGCTATACAAAGTCTGATATTACAGGCCCAGCTGTTTGAAAAAGTCGTTGCCTTTATCATCAACCAGTATAAATGCAGGGAAATTCTCAACTTCTATCTTCCAGACAGCTTCCATGCCAAGCTCAGGGAAATCTATACATTCAACCTTCTTTATATTCTCCTCAGCCAGGAGAGCTGCAGGTCCGCCAATGGAGCCCAGGTAGAAGCCGCCGTATTTTTTGCAGGCATCCGTTACCTGCTGTGAACGGTTCCCTTTGGCAATCATTATCATGGAACCGCCCTTACTCTGCAGGAGGTCAACATATGAATCCATCCTGCCTGCAGTTGTCGGGCCGAAGGAACCGGAAGGCTTTCCTGGAGGAGTCTTGGCAGGGCCGGCGTAGTAAATCGGATATTTGGCCAGATATTCAGGAAGGGGCTTGCCGCTGTCAAGGATCTCCTTGAACTTTGCATGGGCAATGTCGCGGCCCACTACAATAGTACCGTTAAGCAGCAATGCATCACCCACCTTAAGGCCTGAAAGTTCTTTCAGTGTTTCTGGAAGTGGTTTGGAGAGATCAATCTTGTGGCCATGCTCATGCCTGGCCAAACGGTACTCTTCAGGAAGCAGGCGGCCAGGATCTCTGTCCAGTTGCTCCAGGAAAAGACCGTCTTTTGTGATCTTGGCCTTCAGGTTACGGTCTGCTGAACATGATACGGCCATGCCAACCGGGCAGGATGCTCCATGGCGAGGCAGGCGTATTATGCGGACATCGTGGGCAAAGTGCTTGCCGCCAAACTGAGCGCCTATTCCCAGTTTCTGGGCGGCTGCCAGCATTTTGTTCTCAAGCTCTACATCCCGGAATGCCTGGCCATGCTCATTGCCTTCAGTTGGCAGGGCATCAAGGTCACGGGTTGTGGCCAGCTTGACGGTTTTCATGCAGGCATCTGCAGAGGTTCCGCCAATAACGAAGGCTATATGGTAAGGAGGACAGGCGGCGGTGCCCAGGTATTTCATCTTTTCAATCAGAAACTTTTCAAGCTTTTCAGGGGTCAAAAGAGCCTTTGTCTCTTGATAGAACATGGTCTTGTTTGCAGAGCCACCCCCTTTGGCTATAAAGAGGAATTTGTAGTAATCACCGCTGGTAGCCATTATGTCTATTTGGGCAGGCAGGTTGGTGCCGGTATTAACCTCTTTGTACATATCCAGTGCAACAGTCTGGGAGTAACGGAGGTTTTCTTCGGTGTAAGTCTTGTACACACCTTTTGATATATACTCTTCGTCATTGCCACCGGTCCATATCTGCTGACCTTTTTTTGCAATTACAGTGGCGGTGCCGGTATCCTGACAGAAGGGCAGCTCAAACTTTGCCGAAACCATGGCATTGCGCAGAAAGGCAAGTGCAACGCCTTTGTCGTTCTGGGATGATTCAGGGTCGGCCAGAATTTTGGCTACCTGCTCGTTATGGCTGGGACGCAACAGGAATGAAAGTTCCTTCATGGCCTGGTTGGTAAGTACTGTAAGTGCCTCCGGATCAACCTTTACAACATCCTTTCCCTCAAACTGGACAACTGAGACATACTTCTCCGAGCCTTCAATCTTGTAGTAATGAGTTTCATCCTTGGAAAGCGGGAACGGTTCCTGGTAAACAAACGGCTTTGTTGACATGCGATAACTCCTTTCGATAGATGGTTCGGAGCATTGTCCGATAGTGTATACAAAATCTTCGCCATAGTATTCAAAACAGTGGTTTTTGTCGAGTGATAAGTTGCTGTCTCAAAGTTGACTCATTTAGTCCTGTATGATAGCCTGAAAAATATTAATAAACGAGAAAGGTTCCAATGATGTTTACAAGGATGCGCGACGATATACGCTCTGTTTTTGATCGTGACCCGGCAGCGCGCAGTTTTGTGGAGGTTCTGTTTTGTTATCCCGGTTTGCATGCAATATGGCTGCATCGTATTGCGCACTGGATCTGGATGCGCGAATTTTTCTTTATGGGGCGTTTTGTTTCCCAGATCTCCAGGTTTCTTACAGGTATTGAAATTCATCCTGGAGCAAAGATAGGAAAACGTTTTTTTATTGATCACGGTATGGGGGTAGTCATCGGTGAGACAGCTGAAATAGGCGATGATGTGACACTTTATCACGGCGTGACTCTTGGAGGGGTTACCTGGGACAAGGTGAAACGGCATCCTACCCTTGAGGACAATGTAGTAATAGGTTCCGGGGCCAAGGTGCTTGGGCCTTTTACAGTGGGGCGTGGCGCAAAGATCGGATCCAACTCAGTGGTGGTCAGGGCCGTTCCTCCAAATGCAACGGTGGTCGGTATTCCGGGCAAGATTGTTCTGGCTCCCGAGGGTGCTACCAATCATGGCAGGCCAGACCTTGAACATGGCAGGTTGCCGGACCCATCGGCCACTGCAATGGCCTGCCTGTTTGATCAGCTTAAAAGTCTTGAACTGAAGTATGAAGAGTTGAAGAATGAACATGATACTTTGAAAAAACAGGTGGTTGACGGAGCCCTTAAATCGTGAGATAAACCACGAATGATAAAACGCCAAACCACAGTAAACCGTATATTCAGACTCTCTGGCATTGGCCTGCACTCAGGTCATCAGGTAAATCTTGAATTTCTTCCATCGAGAGATTCCGGAATTGTTTTTGTCTTTAATGGAGTACAGATACCCGCCAGATATGACCATGTGGCTGACACACGGCTTTCAACACAGATAGCAAAAGAGTCCGGCAGCGTTTCCACCATTGAACATCTTATGGCAGCTTTCTATTTTGCGGGAATTACAAACTGTCTTGTGTACATTGACGGTCCTGAAGTGCCTATTCTTGATGGTTCGGCATGGGAGTTCTATCAGGGGATATGGAAGGCGGGGGCTTATGAATTTCAGCAGGAACACGGGATTTATCTGAAGGTGTTGAGGCCTGTTGAGGTGAGATCCGGTGACTCATGGGTAAGGCTTAAGCCCCATAATACACTGGATATTGCAATGACAATTGAGTTTCGTCAGCCTGTGGGGCTTCAGCGCAGGCGTGTTTCTGATGTGGAAAATGCGTTTTCTATTCTGAATTCCCGAACATTTACAATGCTTGAGGAGATTGAGGCAATAAAGAAGGCTGGCCTTGCAAAGGGCGGTTCGCTGGAAAATGCCGTTGTCATAGGAGAAGACGAAGTTATAAACCCCAAGGGACTAAGATACAGGAAGGAGCTTGTAAACCACAAAATTCTCGATCTTATCGGAGACCTTTATACCAGCGGTTACAGAATTCTGGGCAAGGTTGAGGCCCACAAGACCGGCCACTATCTTAACAACCTGTTGCTTAAGGAGCTTTTCAGCGATCCGGCCAATTACAGGATTTACTGATCCATCAATTGATTTGCCAGAAAATGGAAAGGGCAGGTGTGCTGCCCCTGCCCCGTAAAAGCTGCCGTTACTCTCCTGGTTGCCTTTCAGCAACCGGCTGTCTTTCGCAGCAGCTTGGTGACTCCATTTGAACTTTCGTATTTTATTCTTACCTCATCACCTATTGAAATCCTTTTGTCCTTAAGCTTTTCAACTGTAAGCTCATCGTTAACCGTTACAGCTATGTTTTTCCCGCTGGCGGTTTCCTTTATTTCAACAGATGCGCTGGTACCTTTGATATCAACTTTGCTTATTGCGCCGACTGCCTTTAGTTCTGCTGCATTTGCGGTAAACGAACTTATGATCGCTGCAAACATTATTGCCGAAACTATCTTTTTCATGGTATGCCTCCTTGCAGGTTTGTATTTCTGCTTTTTTGTAAAGCATTAGTTGTGCCATACATGCATCATATTGTATTGATTGATTGTTTTTTGTCTTATAATTTTTGTGCTTATTCTTGCAGCTTCTGTTGAGGCAGTGGCTGCCTTATTTGAGACAAAAGAATACGGAATGGAGTTTGAAATGTCAGAATTCAGCAATGTCACAGTCACAAGAGAGGCTAATATTTACTTCAATGGAGCTGTTGCAAGCCATACAGTACTTTTTTCAGACGGTTCGAAAAAAACTCTCGGAGTTATGCAGCCTGGCGAGTACACATTCAACACCGGGGCGCCAGAGCTTATGGAAATACTTAACGGGGAGCTTGACCTTCAGCTTGCAGGTGATAGTGGCTGGCGACGGATAGGCGGGGGGCAGTCATTCGAGGTTCCTGGAAATTCATCATTCATTATGAGGGTTCATGTTGTTACCGACTACTGCTGCTCATTCCTTGCATAAATTCAGCAGCCATTGTTTTTTGCGGCATGCAGAATTTTGTTGAGTGTCAGCCTGTATCTGTTGTATAAAAACCAACCTTACTTACTTACAGTGTTGTAAGGTGTTAAGCAGACGATGAAAGAATTAACAGCAGTTTGCGGGGTTGTAGCTCAGTTGGTTAGAGTGCCGGCCTGTCACGCCGGAGGTCGCGGG
>DYNG01000098.1 GCA_020721165.1 Desulfocapsa sulfexigens | reverse complement strand
GTGGCGCTTGATCTGCGCCTTTCCCTGCGCGACGAATGCGACCGGCTGATGGCCCTGCTGGCTGCCGTGCGCCGCGCCTTTGTGAGATTGGCCCGTACCTACCTGGGCAAGGTCATGCCAGGCTATACCCATCTGCAAAGGGCCCAGCCGGTGCTGATCTCTCACCATCTGCTGGCCTATTATGAGTCGTTTGGTCGGGATGGCGAGCGACTGGCCGATTGCCGCAAGCGCATCAATATCATGCCCTTGGGGGCGGCAGCCTTGGCCGGCACCGGACTGCCCATTGACCGGCAGCAGGTGGCGGATCTTCTTGGCTTTCCAGCCATTACCGCCAATTCAATGGACACCACCGGTGACCGTGACTTTGCCATTGAGTTTGTCAGTTGTTGTACTCTGATCCAAATTCACCTCTCGCGCCTCTCCGAGGAGTTGGTGCTCTGGAGTACGCAGGAATTCGCCTTTGTCGCCATTGATGACCGTTTTTGCACCGGTTCGTCCATTATGCCACAGAAGAAGAATCCAGATATCCCTGAACTGATTCGCGGCAAGACCGGTCGGGTTGTGGGCAGCCTCATGGCCCTGTGTACCTTGATGAAAGGGTTGCCGCTCACCTATAATCGTGACCTCCAGGAAGACAAGGAGCAGGTTTTTGATGCCGTGGATACGGTTTCCGCCTCCCTGTCCATCACGGCTGAATTACTGGCCAACCTGCAATTTAACACCACGCGGATGGAGGAGGCAACAACCAGCGGTTTCCTGACGGCCACCGATCTGGCCGATTATCTGGTTTTGAAAAATGTGCCCTTCCGGGAAGCGCATGGCATTGTTGGTCGAGCCGTGGCCTATTGTATTGAAAAAGGCCATGAGCTTGACAAGTTAAATATGGAAGAGATGCGTCAGTTCTCGCCAGTCATTGACGAGGATGTTTTTGAGATATTGAGTGTGCGTGGTTCCATCAACAGCCGGATTTCTGCCGGCGGCACCGCGCATCAACGGGTAGAAGAGGCTCTGCAACGAGCCGAACTCAACGAGGGGATACAATCATGAAGAGTGCTTTAAGGCCAGAGAACGCTCGGCGCCTGGGGATGTTGTTACTTGCGGGGTCGTTATTATTCAGTGGTTGCGGTTACAAAACCATGCCGGTTCCTCCGGACAATATTGTTCCCAAACCAATTGAAGACCTTCGCTATACCGTTGACGAGAAAGGGGTAACCCTCACCTGGTCCTATCCCATCGAAACAATCAAAGGTACCGATCTGGTTGAAATTGCCTCTTTTGAAGTGTATCGGGCCGTGGTCTCTCCGGGAAGTTATTGCCCCACCTGCCCCATTGCCTTCGGTGAACCCATTGCTGTTGATGGTGGGATGGTCAGCGCCGAGAGCAGGCAAAAAGGACGATACGAATCGGCCCTTCTACGATCCGGTGAAAAATATTTCTTCAAGGTGCGATCCCGCACCAGTTGGTGGGCGGCCAGCCCTGATTCCAATATCGTGTCATTTGTCTGGCACATGCCGGCCAAGGCCCCGGAAGGGGTCAGCGCCGAGGGCAGCGATCAGGCTGTCCGCCTGCGCTGGCAACCGTCCATCTCCCTCATGGATGGTCAAGCCCTTGACCTGCCAGTGCGCTATCAGGTTTCACGAAGCGTGGACGGCAAAAACTTTGCCGATCTTGGCGAGCCTGTCACCGAAAACACCTATACCGATAGCACGGCGCAAAATGGGCAAAAATATTTTTATCGGGTGCAATCGGTCTTACAGGTGAATGATAGCGCTTTGGGCGGCAACAACAGTGAAGTCGTGACTGCGGTGCCGGTGGATCTGACCGCGCCCGAGACGCCAACCGGTGTGACCGTGATCGGGACGGGCAAGGGGGTCAAGATTTATTGGGACAAATCGGCGGCCAGTGACCTGCAAGGCTATTTCGTCTATCGTCGAAGCCCTGATCAGAAGAAAAAGGAGCGGATTGGGGCTGTTGAGGCCGCCTATAATATCTTTGAAGATGGAACCATTCCCACAGGAGGCGCATTCCTGTACTCGGTCACAGCCTATGACCGCATGCAGCCCGCCAACGAAAGCAAGCCCTCGGCAGAGGTTATGGTTCGACCGTAAGCCATGCAAGTTCAGGGTTCAAGCAGCGCCGCCTATACTGGCGGGTAAGCGGCATGGCCAATCCATGAAGGACGGCGGGGAGTCTGTGCGGAATAACCGATGAGAATCTTGCGGCGCTCACTTTGTTCATCCTTGTCCCGTCGCCTTGCGCCGGGACAATGAACTTTATTCGACGGTTCGGCCGTCAAGCTTACAGCTTACCGGCTGAACCGTACGAGATCGTTATGATTAAATGTCATCCATGCTCAAATTTTATCCAGATAAGATAAAAATGATAACATCGTAAAGAGTCGTCATGCCGCAAAAGCGGGCATTAAGAATCTCGTATCCTGCTGAGAATACTTGGTTCCAGTCTACTCGGGAATGGCGAAACGGGTGCGTTTTTGACTTTTGGCGAGGCCATCAAAAATAGTGTTTGCAATGTTCCAATTGAAAAAGAAGACTGATCTTTCTTTGGAAAATCTTAAAAAAATAGAAAAACAAATGGCTACTGGTAATCACATTTAACATGTCAAGAATCGAATAAGCACTCCCCCTGTATTTTTCAAAGGCCCTTCCCATCATTCCGCCAGACGCTACGGGACTAAGCCGCACAACGACAGGTTAATTCAGTCGTTACGGGGCAGCCATTTGTGCGCTTTTTCTGATGACTAATTTGAGAAGTTATTCTTTTTTATTATTGAGGCCGTTGTGAATCATTTTATATCCAAAGATGGGGAGCTTTTTTGTGAGCAGGTGGCGGTGGCAGAGATTGCCTGCCAGGTGGGAACCCCTGTATATATCTATTCCAAGGCCACCCTCACCCGTCATTTCCAGGCCTTTGACGAGGCCTTTGCCAGCATCAGGCATCTGACCTGTTTTGCGGTCAAGGCCTGTTCCAACATCGCCATCCTCAACCTCTTTGCCGGACTTGGGGGCGGCTCCGACATTGTCTCCGGTGGAGAACTGTACCGGGCCTTGCGGGCTGGCGTTGATCCCCGGCGCATCATCTATTCCGGTGTGGGCAAGACCGAGGCTGAATTGCGCTACGCCCTGGAATCGAACATCCTCTTGTTCAATGTCGAATCGGCCCAGGAACTGGAACGACTGCAACAGGTAGCACGCTCAATGGGAGTGGCGGCGCCGGTTTCCTTCCGCATCAATCCTGATGTTGATCCTCACACCCACGCCTACATATCCACCGGGCTGGCCAAGAATAAATTTGGCATTCCCATTGCCGAGGCCCTTGCTCTCTATATCCAGGCTGAGGGCATGGAACATATCGCGGTGCAGGGAGTGAGTTGTCATATCGGCTCCCAGTTAACCCTGATTGCTCCCTTTATCGAGGCCTTGTATAAACTCAAGCTCTTTGTGAAAAAACTGGCCGATAGTGGGATTGTGATTCAATATATTGATCTGGGCGGTGGGGTGGGAATCACCTATAATGATGAACAACCGCCCCATCCCCAGGAATACGGCGAGGCCATTATCAAAGAGTTGCAGGGAGTAGATGCGACTATTATTTTTGAGCCTGGCCGGGTGCTGGTGGGGAATGCGGGAATTCTGGTGACGGAGGTGCAATATACCAAAACCAACCAGGGGCTTGAGGCGGCAAAGAAATTTGTGGTGGTGGACGCCGCCATGAATGATCTGACCCGCCCCAGCCTTTACGGCGCCTATCATGCCATTGCGCCGGTTCGCGCCACCGCTGCCGCCCTTGAAGTTGTTGATATTGTCGGCCCCATCTGCGAGACCGGTGATTTTCTGGCGAAAGACAGGGCTCTGCCAGCGGTTGCGCAAGGCGATCTTCTGGCCGTGATGAGCGCCGGAGCCTACGGATTCAGCATGTCCTCCAATTACAACTCCCGCCCTCGGGTCGCCGAGGTTCTGGTTGACGGCAATCAGTATCATATCATTCGCCAACGCGAAAGCCTGGCTGATCTGATCAACGGTGAACAAATACCATAACAGGAGACGGTAGATCGTATGCGTATTGATTTCCCCATTCCCTTCACCAAAATGAGCGGGGCGGGCAATGATTTTATCCTCATTGACCATCGTTCGCTGTTTATGACCGAAGCGGAACAACCAGAATTTGTCAGGCAGGTATGCCGCCGTTCCTTCTCGGTGGGGTCAGACGGCCTGATCTTCATCGAAAACAGCGATGATGGCCAGACTGATTTTCGCTGGCGTTTTTATAACGCCGACGGCTCGGTGGCGGAGATGTGCGGCAACGGCGCCCGTTGCGCGGCCCGCTTTGCCTACAATAAAGGAATTGCCGGCGTCCGCATGTCTTTTGTCACTCTGGCCGGTATTATTGAGGCCGACATTGTTGAGGAGGGGATTGTGAGCCTGAAAATGACCCCACCCACGGACTTTCGCACAGGCTTGCAGGTTACCCTTGATGACCAGGAACGATCAATTTATTTCGTCAACACTGGTGTGCCCCATGCCGTTATTTTTATGGAAGAAAATGAAAATGAACGACTTCCGGTTCGGGAGTGGGGCAAGGCGGTTCGTTTTCACCCTCTTTTTCAACCGGCTGGCGCCAATGTCAATTTTGTAGAGGGATTGGCTGACAATACCCTGCGGGTCCGCACCTATGAACGGGGCGTGGAAGATGAAACGATGGCTTGTGGCACGGGGGCGGTGGCTTCTGCTATTTTTGGGGTTATGGGGGGGCTGGCGGTTTCTCCGGTGCGGGTGCTGACCTCAGGGGGCGAGCAATTAACCGTTGTCTTTGATCTCACCTTTGGGCCTGAAGTTCACAATGTCCGTTTACAGGGCCCGGCTCGTATCATCTACGAAGGCCAACTGACTGCCGAGGCATTGGAGTAAGGCCTCGGCAGAGAAGATACCTTGAAAAATCCGAAATTTCGTTTACACTCAAAATATAAAAATAAGAAATTGTTGCGGGCATAACAATGATAGGTCAAGGATAAAAATCTGCGTATAAGGCGAACGGCAAAAGATAATCATGCACGGCCAACAATAAAAACATATAGCTTTCAATATGTTACC
>DYNG01000097.1 GCA_020721165.1 Desulfocapsa sulfexigens | reverse complement strand
TCTTTTCCATGAAAATGAAATCTCTTCCGGCGATTTTCTGATGGTGGTTAAAAACAACTATTACTGGCTTGATCCACAATCAGGTCCCGGATTTATCGCCAACGGAGATCTTATCGAAGTTCTGCAGATCAGGAATACCGGCCATACCGGTGGCAAGAACTTTTCCCTGGGCCGTTTCTAGTAATTCCGCATCTTTGCCGTTGGTGACCACGGCCAGAGGAATTTGGTAGGACTCTTCCAGCACCCGGGCGGCGGCAATGGCCGATCGTTCCCGACTGACCAGCGAGCCCGGCGCATAGCGCAGAATCATGATGCTCTTTCCTTCGAGACTTACGGTCAGAGTGATGGTGGAGCGAACAAACTGGCTGGCAAACAGGGTTTCGATGCTGCGGCGGGCTTGCAAATTGCTTTTGGCAAAGCCCTTCTCTTCAACCAGCCAGCGGGCCAGTTCCTGTCGGGTGCGTTCGTCATCGGTATCCACCAGCTCTTCACCGGTGAGATAATCGTGCAGAATGCCATAAACCAGATGATGAGAGGGAGGGCACAACATGGATTATACCTCCGGTGGAGAGAGATTTGGAGCCGTGTCAGGGATGACTGCCAGGGCCTCTGCAATATGACGGCAGAACAGATCGCCGATGGCGGGTAATACGCCAATTCCGTGCTCAATATATGAAACACTGATTTTTGCCCTGGTGAGAAGGTTTGCCCAAGAGTGGGGGCTATCTCCGGTCAGATCACGATGAAAATGCATCCCTGCCACCAGCAACAGGGGAAGGACGCAGGCGCGGTCGTATCCGGCTGCGGTCATTTCGGCAATCACGGCGCTGGATTCAGGGAAGCCCTCCTCAATAATCCCGACAAAAATCCTGGGGCCAAAACGATGGCGCAGGAAGGATTGCAGGGCGGGATAGGCGCACCAGAGGGGGTGATCCGTGCCATGGCCGATGATCAGAATGGCCTGGTCGGGGTGAGAGGAAATCAGCGGGGCCAGGGCCGCGCACAGCTCCTGATAATCTTGAGGCGTCGTAAGCAGGGGCAGGCCGATGGAGGTGCGAATTGGTTCCAGGCTCGTTTCAGTGACCATCCGAGTAAATTCATGACCGCCCACCAGATGCAAGGACTGGACGACTGCCCAGGGATATCGTTGTTGATGCAAAAAGCGGAGGATATCAGAGAGATTGTCTGGATATGGCTGTTTTTCGCGGTCGCTTGTGGTATTGAGGATTCGCGATGACCAGGCCCAGAAAAGGTCATGGGCAGGAAAGCGCTTCCTGATGCGGGACTCCAGAAGATCGTATGAGGCCCGGGCCTTGGTGGAGGTGCCAAAGGCAACGATGATAAGGGGGGGCAGAGACATGGGGTTCGTCATTGCAGAATTGAGCAACAGGATGGGCAGATGCGCAACTTTTTTTATTCCGTTTAATCAACTTTGCTGTTACATTCAATCTTTTTCATATCCACATCCCTTCCACGGGCGATAAACGACGGGGCCTCTTGCGGTTTTGGCCGGAACGCCTATCGTCAAGATGGTATTCGCGCGGTGAAAGCAAGACAACAAAACCGCTATTCAGTATTTGATCAGGAGGTATCCCATGAATATCCCCATGTGCGAGCAAGCGCCGAACCTGGAAAAAGAACAAGGGCTGGCCGATGTTGTTGCCTGCAGCTCATCCATCTGTTTTATTGATGGCCAGGAGGGTCGGCTGATTTATCGCGGCTATGATGCCCTGGATCTGGCTCGCAACTCCTCCTTTGAAGAGGTCGCTTATCTTCTCTGGTATGGCAGGCTGCCCGGACTTACCGAGTTTCAGGCCTTTCTTGATGGGTTCACGGGCGGCATGCTGCTGCCGGTGGAAACCACCATGATCCTGCGGATGTTCCCCCGCAGTGCCTCTTCAATGGAGGTTCTGCGGACGGCGGTCTCCTCTCTGGGCCACTGGGATCCCGACAGCGGCAACACCCGCCTGGACGCTTCGCTGCGCAAGGCTCAGCGCCTGACGGAACGAATTCCGTTGATTATCGCCGCCCACCAGCGCTTGAAGAATGGCCAGGAGCCCATTGCCCCCATTCCCAATCATGGGATTGCCTATAATTTTCTTTATACCCTGCAAGGGCAGGAGCCTGATCCAGAAATTGTTCACGCCCTTGATGTGGCCCTGATTCTACACGCTGATCATGAATTGAATGCCTCAACCTTTGCGGCGCGGGTCACGGCGGCGACCATGTCCGACATCTATTCGGCCATGACCAGCGCCATCGGGGCCTTAAAGGGCCCGCTGCATGGCGGAGCCAATGCCGATGTCATGGAGATGCTTGAATCCATTGGCACACCGGATAAGGCCGAGGCCTGGGTCCTGGAAAAACTGGCCAATAAGGGCAAGATTCCCGGATTTGGGCACCGGGTCTATAAATGTGAAGACCCTCGGGTCAGCATCCTTCGGGATTATGCCCGGCAGATTTCCAGTAAAGCCGGGGATACCCGCTTTTTTGATATTGTCCAGATCGTTGAGAAGACCATGGTGGACAACTCCAAGGTCTTTGCCAATGTTGATCTCTACACCGGCACCCTGTATCGGGCCATGGGCATCCCCACGGAGCTGTTTACCCCCATTTTTGCCATGAGTCGAGCGGTGGGATGGTCCGCTCACATCCTCGAACAGTGGCGCAATAACCGTCTGATTCGTCCCAGTGCCAATTATGTTGGCCCCTGCCTGCAGCAGTATGTTCCCATTGATATCCGCACTCCATAAAACTTGCTTTATCCACTCGCGATGGACAAGAAAAACTCCTTACCGGAACAATTTCTTGGGAAAACAAGAAATTGTTCCGGAGGTCACTAAAACGAGTACGACAAACCCATCGTCAACAGATGGGCGGCGGCATCGGTAAATGTGCCGTCCAGAACGCCATTGGCGACCGAGCGGCTCTTTTTGTAGTCATAGAGATAGCCGGCCCCGATTTCCATCTGGGCATTGACCCGATAACGGGCGCCTATGGAGTAGAGCAGGGAGTCAGAATCGGGGAGATCAAAAAGCAGAGTGGCGTCGGGAACCGGGTTGTTGTCATAGGTAAATCCGGCCATCAGAGTCCAGGTGTCGTTCACAGTATAAGACAGGCCCACACGATAGGCGTCACTGTCTTCCCAGTTTTTGGGCTTGGGAAGAGCAAAGGCCCCGATGAGCACCGGATTGCGCAGAACCGTGTCATAATGAAAGGCCAGGGTTTCATAGTCTGACCAATAGGTACGATCCCAGGTGAGATCAACGGTAATCTGGTCAAACGAATAGGCGCCAGACAGGCTGAACACCGCCGGAGCGGGAATGGTGACATCACCACCAGTGGAAACGGGCAGAAGCTGGGTATTACTGCTCATGACCGCATCGCCGCTGAGATCCAGATCCACCTGCGAACGATAGGTGGCGGAGATATTCATGTTCTTGGTCGGCCTGGCTGACAGGGCCGCATTCCACCCCATTTCGGTGGTGTCGCCCTCCAGGGAGCGACTGGCCGTATATCCTTGGGCGGAAACAATCCCGTAACTGCTGACCTGCGCCGTGCTGTAGAGGACTCGCGGACCGGCGGCCACCGAGAAATAATCGCAAATTTTGTAAGAGACCGTGGGGTTGATATCAAAAACCTTCAGGCTGTACTCTTCAGCAAAGGTACGGGGAAAAGGTTGTTCCCAGCGTTTTGAAAGGCCATAAGGGCCGGTGACCGAAAAGCCAAAACGGAAATTGTTGTATTCCGGAGAGACCATAAAGAGGGTTGGCAACAGGAAATTCTCCTGCTCCGACTCACCGTTACGGGTAAACGACCGATCGTCACTGTACGAAATGGAGGCCAGGTGGATATAGGTGAGGTCGCCTTCCATCTGCCAACCACCCGTCTTCATCCAGGCCATATTGGCGGGGTTGTAGTAACTGCTGTCAGCGCCATCCGCCGAGGCGATATGGGCCCCGGCCTTGGCAGTGGCATCCACGGATTGTTCAGGAATCCGGTAGCCCGAAGCCTGAACGGTTCCAGCGCTGACCAGAATAGCCAGGCCGAGCAGAGAGAGTGTCTTCTTCATGTTTCTCCTTAAACGAGGTGAGGGGTCTCTTGCAATCAGACGGCCCATCCGTCTGACTTTTTATTACCTTCCACCATTTGCACCCCTCTTTTCGTTGCCCATTCCCCGGAACAGCAGGCGCACTGCCGTTATAAAGAGTGATACAGATAGCGTTTGATTTTGTGGGTGGCGGTTTTGACGAAGGGCTCCTGTCGCTCATGCATCCGATGGAGTCGTGAGGCCGGGGAAACCTGCTCATTGACCGTTTTACGCATTGCTTCCAGCAGACTGGCAATGTGTTCCTGTCGTTGCAAACGGGATTGACCAGCCGTGACGGCATCAATACAGTCGTAATCCGGATAGACCCAGGCCTCCAGCCGTCCCTCCTTCTCAACAACCAGCGAATCGGCAACCCAGGGGTGCGCATTCATCTTGTGTTCAATGGCCTCGGGATAGACATTTTCGCCATTGGCCATGACAATCACATTTTTGGAGCGGCCCCGAATATGGAGATTTCCCTGCGGATCAAACAGGCCGAGATCGCCGGTGGCCAGCCAGCCCTCAGCGTTAATGGTTTCTGCGGTGGTCTCGGGGTCGTTATAGTAGCCTTGCATGACATTGGGGCCGTGCGCGTAAATCTCGCCGATGCCGGTGACAGGATCCGCTCCGACAATTTTTATCCTGACATTGGGTATTGGTTTGCCGGTAGAGCCAACGACAATCGTGGCGTCTCCCATCGGGCCACCCGCCAGCAGGGGACAACATTCGGTCAGACCATATCCGATCAGATAGGGGAAGCCGGCATTATGTAAAAACTGTTCCACTTCGGGATTCAGAGCTGCTCCGCCAATGCCCATCAGTTGCAGATTGCCGCCAAAAAATTCCAGAAGTTTAGCGCCGATGCGCTTATGGATAAATCTCTTGCCCAGAGCGAATCGGGATAATAGAGAGAGGGCAAAACTGTCATTGATTTTCGGTAGCACCCGTTTTTTGTAGATTTTTTCCATCACCAGGGGGACGGCAAAGATGGCGGAGGGCCGTTCATGCCGACAGAGTTTCTGCAGG
>DYNG01000096.1 GCA_020721165.1 Desulfocapsa sulfexigens | reverse complement strand
GGTCGTCACCATCTCTATTTCCACTACCCGCATGGCCGCCGAAAATTACGGCTACATGGCCCCCATCAAGGCCGCTCTGGACTCTTCCCTCTGTTTTCTGGCCAAGAGTTTTTCTTCGTTTTCCGAGATCCGTTTCAATGCGGTGGCCCCAGGACTGCTCAAAACATCTGCCTCCGCTGGCATTCCCGGCTTCGTTGAGAGTTATCTCTTTGCCGAGCAGGCCATCTTGCGGAAAAAATCCCTGCAAACCCAAGAGGTAGCCAATGCCACAGCCTTCCTTCTTTCCGAACGATCCTCAGGCATCACCGCCCAGACCCTGGTGGTGGACGCCGGGATGGGAATCAACTATTTTGATGCCGGTATTACCGGCAAGGTGGTTGGCTAAAGAGAAGCTGTTCATTTTATGCCGCACATTCCCTGCAAGAGCAACAGCCAAAGATGATGGTCTCGCAAAACGACATCATGCCCGCGTAGGCGGGTATCCAGAAGCAGGTAGCATATTGAAAAGACTGGATTCCCGCTTACGCGGGAATGACTAAACATCCATGCTTTCGACTTTTTGTGAGATCATCAAAGATGGCTCGAAGATGAGATGCAAGGTGTTCAAGTTCAGATTTCCTGATCCGTACGGGTTATTTCGCCCAAAACAGGAATAGGAGATGGCACATTTTTCAAGCCCGGGGACAGATTCGTTTTCGTAAACAGTCACGAAAAAAATCTGTCCCCGGTGGATAGACACAGGGTGGGCCTGAACGCCTCAGGCGGCGCGATGGAGTTCGTTTGCATACCATTGGTCTGCTCTTTGGGCTTTTCAGAGGAAGAAGATGAAAGCGGTCATGGCTCATGATCTCTTCTTCCTTTTTTCCTCAACCGCTCTTTGGCCGCCTCTCGTTCTTCCGGGGACATGGAGCGCCATTTCGCCCGCAGCAGATCGCGTTTTTCTGGAGGCAGATTACGGAATCGCTCACGAGCATTCCGTAATCGCCGCTGCTCTTCAGGGGGCAGATTGCGGAACCGCTCAAACCGCTCACGGGCCAGTTGCCGTTCCTGGGGCGGCATGGCCCTCCATGTTTTCAGCTTTTCGCCGACGGCCTCTTTTTCGGCAGGTGACATGCTCAACCAACGGTCCGCGCCATTGCGGAGACTCTGCTGCTTCTCAGGCGGCAGCGTCTCCCAGCGGTCGGCAAAGGGCTGCAACACCTTCTGCTCCTCGGAAGAAAGCTGTTGCCAGCCGTTTCCCTCTCCAGCCACAAGCATTCCCGGCAACCCCACCCACAACAGGCCCGCCAGCAGTAATCCCGGCAAAACCCCAAACCTTTTCTTTCTGATCGCCTGTTCAGTCATGATTATGCTCCTGCTCTGTCCCCTGCGGCGATTCCGGCCCCGTTTCTTTGACGGTTGGGTCAAACCAGACGCCGTCCCCACTCTGCCCTTCTCCCAAAAACTCCAGCATCTCCTTGGAGGGCGTCTCTTCCTGCCTCCCGTCCTGCTCCGCCGCACGGGCTTCCTGCCCGCCGAACCAGAGCAGGAACAGAACAAGAATCCCCGCCATCACGGTCATGGCAGCGCCCCGTCTCCCGCAGCCATTGTTCGGTGTCGCCCCATCAGCCGCCCGCATGTGTCTCTCCCTCGGCAAGCCACTGGTAAAACTCAAGATCGGCATAGAAATCCGGGGGCTCAGCGGCGGCCATGATCTCGAAGTCTGCCAGCGTCTCGTTCCGCAGACCATCACCTGTATGCAACGACAGAAACGCGACAAACCCCGCCGTCAGGCAGGCCGTCAGCGGCGCCCCTATCCACAACCAGCGCCGGACGGCGGGCCTGCTCCTGCCCTGCTCCAGGGCCATTGTCCGCGCCTGGGTCAAGCGGCTGCGAACGGATGCCTTGAGGGCATCCCCTCCACTGTCCAGGGTCGTGCGAACCTGTATCAGAAATTCCTGTTCATCTCTGTCTTCTTTCATGGCCAATGTCCTTCCAGCATCTCTCTCAGGGTATGCACTGCTCGCGAATAGTGGGTCTTGACGCTGCCCTCTGAACACCGCATGGCCGCCGCCGTCTCTTCAACACTCAAGCCCTGCCAGGCTCGCAGAAGAAACGACTGCTGCTGCCTCAGCGGCAGTTGTTGCAGGGCCTGGATCAGCGTGGCCAAGGCCGCGCTGCCCTCGACCAGGCGGGCTGGCTCATCTTTTTCCGGCGCTGCCACCGTTGCCATGGGATCGTCACCGTCCTCATCTTCCTGTCCATGCCATCTCTCCAGCCAGCCCCGCCACCGCCGCCGCACCTGATCCCGGCGATACCAGTCCCTGATACGACTCTGAAGAATGCGGAAAAACAAGGGGCGCCACTCGGCTTCAGATCTGCCGGAATAGTGTCTGACCAGACCGAGCATGGCCTCCTGCACCAGATCAAGGGCCTCGTCCGCGCTCTGCACCGCGATAACAGCCATCTGATAGGCCTGTTTTTCAACGGAGGCCAGAAAGCGCTCCATTGCCTGATCCTGATCCATCATACCGTTTCCCATACCGGAGCCGCCGTTCATTGATGGCCCTGATCACCCCGAATCCGCTCAGTATTACCAGGTTCTCCTTCGTTCTTCCCGCCGGTCAAGACGATCATTGATTCGCTCGCCCTTCCGGTCAAGCCCGGCGTTGATGCGGTCTCCCCGGTTGTCAAGTCTTTCCGCCAGTTCAAAATTGCCATGCGCCGCAGCATGAGCAGCCCTCACATCAAGGCGGTGGTCAATGCGATCCCCGCGCCAATCCAGACGGTTTTCAATACGATCGCCCTTGCGGTCCAGCCGACCGCCCTCGGCAAAAACAGGTGTTCCCATTATCAGTATCAGCCCACATGCCATCAGAATACTCTTTTTCATTGTCGTTCTCCTGTGTTTGTTGATGATGATCTTACACTACATCCTCTGCTTAATGATACAAACGCAGAGAAAGGGAATCGGTTGACAGGAAAAGAGGTTCAGGGTGAAATAGAGAGGGGGGCGTCTGAGCAGCCCCCAGTCCGCCCAGTATCCACCGGGGACAGAATGAATTTCGGAGTCTCGCAGGCTCGCTTACCTGCATACAGCCGTAAAATAAATTCAGTCCCCAGGCTTGTTGGGCGAAACAACCCGTCTGGATCAGGAAATCTGAATCTGGGCGGGAGCTTTTTTGATGATCTGGAGCTGATCCTCCAGGTCCGCCAACTCCTGTTCCCAGTAGGCGTGGGCGCCAAAATTGGGGGCTGCCCGTGATTCCCCGTCTTCACTGACCTGATGGGCGCACCAGGCGATATAGTGGATATAGCGCATGGCCCGCAGGGGTTCAATGAGCGCCAGGCTGCGCCGGTCAAAGTTCATAAACGACTGATACCCTTCAAGAAACAGATCAATCTCCAGGGGGCACTCGGGGGCCCGTCCGGGGAGCAGCATCCAGAAGTCCTGAACCGGCGGCCCCAGTGCCATGTCATCAAAGTCAATGAGATAAAAAGACTGGCCCGGACGATGGATGAGGTTGGAGAAATGGCAATCCCCGTGGATGCGGATCATACGGGTCTGCTCAAAGAGCGGGCTGATCTCCGTTATCAGGGCATCGGTCAATTTTTGGAAGGCGGGGCGCAGATCCGGGGGGATATGAGCGCTGGCCAGCAGGCTGTCAAGCTGCTGACGGGTTGAGTGGGCCGGGGCCAGGGTGATTCGGCGCCGGGGCGGGCGGATGGCGCCAACGGCGTGGACGCGGCCAATGAGCCGGCCCAGTTCCAACCATTGCTCCTCCGAATATTCATCATAACTGCGGCCGCCACACTTGGGAAAGCAGGCAAAAGGCAGGGCGCCGAATTGGCCCAGGGTCTTGCCGTCTGGCATTGGCAGAGGGGCAATCACCGGAATCTCCCGGCCCTGAAGCTCCAGCAGGAAGGAGTGTTCGTCCAGCAGGGCCTCACGAGACCAGCGGCCAGGCCGATAGAACTTGATGATCAGGCCGGTTCCATCTTCCCGTTCCAGCTCAAAAACCCGGTTGATATAACTGTTCAAGGGGCGGCAGAGGTTGGTGCATCGTTGGCCGATCCCCTCTTCAGCGCAGGTAATGACCTTTTCCGGGGTCAGTCCCTGAAAGCATCGTTTGCCGGAATGGCTGGCCAGAGAGTTCATTCCACTCTAAACCCGGTATCTTCCGGCAAATCTTTTCCTCTGGCTGCAGAGACGGCCAGACGATCACAGCGCTCATTGAGGGGGTGGCCGGCATGTCCCTTGACCCAGTGAAATCGCACGGTTTGTCTCGCCACTAACGCCAGTAGTTCGCCCCAGAGATCGGGGTTGGCGGCCGGTTTTTTGTCGGATTTTATCCAACCCTGCCGCTGCCAGCCTTGAGCCCAGCCCTTGCTGATGCCGTTGACGACATAACGGGAGTCGGAATAGACAGCAACCGCCTGCCCCTGCGCCTGCTCCATCTGCTGAAGCAGGCGCAGACCGGCAATACAGGCCATCAGTTCCATCCGGTTATTGGTGGTCAGGCGAAAACCGCCGGTCAGTTCCTGCTCGTGACCGTTAATGGTCACAATACACCCATAGCCGCCCGGCCCGGGATTATTGAGGCATCCGCCGTCGCTGTAGATATGGATATCCCCTTCACTGTCGGCTGCTTCGGTTGCTTCGACTGGTTCGGCGGGGCGGCGGGGTGATGGGGAAGGAGATTTCTGGTAGGTCGGGCTTTTCAACCAGGCGTGAGCGGCGGCCCGATCAGTAAAACCCTTAAACAAGGCGCCGGCAAAGCCCTTGACCTGTTTTTCCGCCTCATCCCAGGTTTCATAAATCCCGGGCTGGACACCGTGGGCGACGGCATAGACCTTTTTTTTCTGCATGGAGAACTCCTGAAAATAAAAAAACCGGCAACGCAAAGAGAGTTGACGGCTTTCCCACTTCTTTTTTCCTTTCCGCTCAAACCGGAACCTCATCGGCTTCAATTATATGCAGCCCGACTCCTTACGGGAGCCGCTTTCATTAGCGCCTTACAGATAATGGTCCTGTTTTTTCCAGGAAGATGATCTGTGAAAGGCGCTGATCCCGTTCCTCGGGGTTAGGAGCCGTTACGAAATAACGAGGCCATTTATATCTATTTCGTTACGGCTCCT
>DYNG01000095.1:3748-5131 GCA_020721165.1 Desulfocapsa sulfexigens | reverse complement strand
GCCCCTAGTCTTTCTGTGCGTGTTCTCTCAGCAATTCGTGTTTTGGTATTAACGTGTAGTAGCATAATGATAATTGATTTTGTTGGCTAACAGTATTATTCAGCCAAACAGAGTTTGGCTGATTGTTTAGTGAAAATTCTCGGTTTCTGTCGCTTTCGAGAAGGGCGGGTATCGAGTGATAAGCGGTTTTGAATTTTAAGAAGCGGGGGCATTTTTGGACTCTGGGTGTTGGTTGTTGTGCCGAAGTGGTTGGGTTGCAAAGCGTTCGTTTGTTCTTGTGCGTATATACGCCAAAAAATCCCTGCACTGCAACTGGAAAGTGAATTTTTTTTCATTGCACAGCATTTGGCTTTCTTTATTTGCTCTCCCCAAATTGGTATCGCTTGATGGAAAGCCAAACTGAAAAATCACAAGCATAATGTTTCATTTTGTGTTGTTCTTAGGAACGGGGTCACTTGGAAAGTGAAAAATATTCGTCCAAAACAGCACTTTTTGGAGAGGAAAAACTCATAAAAAAATCACCGCTGTAACGATCCCCAAAAGCTTTTGCACAAACGGATAAACAAATTCTTGCACCCTTTCTCTCGACGCGAAAGAAATGCGAATTGGCTTTCGTGTAGGGCAAATTTACCACACGAAACAACCATCCGCAGCAATAAATCCTCGATTTCGAAAGGATGATCGTGCAAAACTTCCCCTTCACTTTATACAGGAAATACGAGTTCGGACCACGAAATTCCTTGAACTTGAGAATGACAAAAGTGTTGTCTTGCCGAAACACGATTCCTTCCTCACGCAGGGACGGCAAATCCTTGTTCAGCGCAGTGGAAACACCCATTTTCTGTAGCAAAATTCCGATCACGGTAACTCCTTTTCGGTTAGCTCCACCCGCATCCGCTTCGCTACCAAAAAATAGACTGAAACCAGCAAACCGATAAATGATAGCAGATACAATCCCCACATGGCACAGACAATCGTCGCCGGAATTTTAACAGACAACAAATAATCCTTATAGGAAGAGACATAGGCATCTCTTCCATTGTTCGCTTCATTTTCGGCTGCCATCTTGATATGCGGGCTGTTTTTCCATTCGTGATAGCCGACCGATATCGTTGCGCCCATCGCCGATCCGATAAGCAAAAAAACCAAAAGCCAAACCCTCATCGCATTTCCTATGCGAGCACGATCCATCGCCCAAGCGCAAAGGGCTACCATCCCCCCAGAAAATCCCGCCATAAGCACCAAACCAACCCAAGAAAACTTTCCGATCCAATGCGCTAAAAGCAGCGCGGGAAAATAGCCTATGAACACTCCAAAAACCAGACCTCTAGCTTCATGCCCAGGAAAAAAGAAAAGAGGAACAAGCAAAAACAGCCACGCTCC
>DYNG01000095.1:0-3648 GCA_020721165.1 Desulfocapsa sulfexigens | reverse complement strand
TAGCTTCATGCCCAGGAAAAAAGAAAAGAGGAACAAGCAAAAACAGCCACGCTCCTAAAAATAAAACGCGGTGAGTCATTTCAAGAAAAACAGAGAAAGGATCAAAGTTTTTCGGGGGTCGTGGCGACATCGCGGATTTCCACTTCGATTCCACCGAGCCATTTGGCGAGTAAGGCATGAAACAATAAACCGATAAACCAACCAGTTACGGCATAACCAAACCAATCCATATTTTCTCTTGCAAATCCAAATATCCAAATCGCCTGCATGAAATTGAAAAGAATAAATGTTGCCAAATGATATGCAAACCCGAGCATTGCACCATTTTTAACATTGACTTCCCTTCTTCCCCAAAAATTCCCATTCAGAAACATCAAGACTCCAAAAAAAATTGCCGATGGAAACATGATACGGGCATTTTGACTCATGATGCTGAAGTGAAGGATCGTCAAAAAAATAACTGTCAGGCATATTGTTAATACGCTGAATTTTAAGATGGGTTTTGTCATTCTTATATTCATATCCGGCGTGATTTTTAATTATTTTTTATTCTATTTGTTTTTAACTTTAATTTATTAGTAAGGAAAGACCGATGCTGGGGGGATGGGGAGCGGGGTGGAGGGGGCAATTTTTTTGGCCTCGTGGCAGGCCAGGAGATAGGTATGCGAGAGCATGACGCTGTTTTGGGCACTTCGGAGGAAGAGTGACAAGGCTTTTTCGGTATCGCAGTCGGCGAGGGCTTGGTATCCTGCCAACAAGTAGCAATCCGCTTGGCGTGTCTGTGTTTTGTAAGGGTTTTCCGGGTCACGGACGGCTTCCAGAGCATTTTCCAAAGAAATCGAGCGGGTGCCAAGTTGGACAAGCGTATTTAGCCAAGGTGCTCGGACGGTTTTAGGCGGACTGAATGTGGCGGAAGTTTTGCCAGAGCTGACGCGGATGCCGTAGAGATGGATTGCGCCGTCCATCCAGTCCGGGACGGCTTTGCAATGCTGCGACAGGTCATTTTCGGCCTTGGCTGCATTTCCAGCGAGATAGTCGGCGATGCACTCCCCGTGCCGCCCCCACAACCCGTGCAGTTCCCCAAAGTTTTCGATGGCGAGCGAGGGATTTCCTTCGAGCAAGGCGGTGAGCCCCATGCGGTGTTTCACATGGAGGCGCTTGCTCCGTTTCCAGCTTTCAAAAAAGCTTTGGTAGGCTGCGGCCGGCTGGTTCAAGGCGAGAAGGGCATAGGCTTTTAGCTCGGGAGGCCAGAAGAAATCCGGTTCTTTTGCGAGAATCGCATCGTAGTCGTTAATAGCATCGTAATATCTGCCTAGACCATGATAGGCCTGTCCCCGATACATGAGCGAGTGCCAGTAATTGGGGGATCGTTGGAGGGCTTCGTCGGCATCTGCGACTGCCCCTTCGTAGTCGTGTAGGCCCACGCGGGCTTCGCAGCGGCGGCTCCATGCTTCCGTGTTTTTTGGGTTCGCTTCGATCGCTGCCGTAAAACATTCTTCCGCCTGGCGGTAAGTTGCCAAGGTTTTTTCTTGGCGGTTGGTCGATAAAAGTCTGACACCTTGGGCGACAAGAGTGTCGGCCTTTACTTCTGGCGAAGGATCCAAAGCACTAGAAGTATCGGTTATTAAATCTCCATTTACGGATTGGTGTATCTTGATACCTGAGCCTTTGATTTCAAAAATAGTCCATCCAAAAAGTTTGATTTCCATTGGTTCAATTCGGACTTCATTAGAAAATGAACGCGGAGTTCGTCGGTATGAATCTGTGAAAAGATGGTCTATTTTTTTATTCCATTTTGCTGCGAAAGACGAAAAAAAGGAATCAGCAGGAGGCCGAGGATTTTCTTCTTTGAGAGCATCCGCTTTTTTTGCGAAGAAGAAAGGGATCATTGCGAGGAAACAAAGGAAAGCGAGGAGCGACCATCCCCATTTGGAGCGGGAAAAATGGGCGATTTGTCGGAGGCGAGATTTGAGGTCGGCGTGCTTTTCAAAAATTCCTATCGAAGGGAGCGGGAGATTATTTTTTTGGGGGGGAAAGGCAAGATGGAGCAAGGTCTCCCCGTAGTTCTGCTGCTCATTGGGGGTTAGACGGGAAAGAACCGCGGCATCCGTCGCAAGCTCTCGCTCGACCCGGAGTTTTGCCAACAACCACCATGCCAGGGGGTTGCACCAGTGGATGCAGGCTGCCGATAAGGCCAGCAAGTGGGTCCAGGGGTCGCGGCGTTTCCAGTGCATGATTTCGTGCAAGAAGACCATCCGAATTTGGGGTGGGGAGAGGTCGGTTTCTAGGGAAGGGGGCACTAAAATGACGGTGGAGAAGAAGCCAGATAGGGCGGGCGAAGGAATTCCTTCGAGCACCCAGAGTTTAGGAATGCGTTTCACCCCGCACTCCTGCGTTGCCTGATTCAAGGCGATTTGCAGGGAAGAAGAGGGAGTTTGGCGGATGCGGAGGGAGTGGCGGTGAAAGGTGATTTGCCTGAAGAGAAACGACAGGACTAGAAAGAGGGACCCCGTGATCCAAGTTAGGAAAAAAAGGGTTGTCCACGGGAAGGACGGGGAGGCGATGGTTGGGGAAGGGATTGTTTTGTGAGAAGCGGGAGGAGAATGCCAAGAAGGCAGAGCTATTTCTGGGATTGGAGGATTTTGTAGGGGGGTAGGAGTGAATTGTTTCCATGCTATTTGGGGGGAGGGCGGGAGGAGTTGGTAAGCACTGGTCGAACTTTCTGGGAGAGAGGGCACGAGGAGACGGACGACGACGAGGAGCCACAGGGCGTAGCGCCAGCGAGGAGGGATATGGTTGCGGGAGAATGCGAAAAGGAGAGAGAGGAGGCAGGCCAAGAGGGCGGTTTGCCAACTGGCTTCGATCAGCCAATTTACCATGGGATTCTGGGAGTTTAGGGAAGTCATTTTTTTGCGGGTAGGGAGTCTATAAGCGGATTCAGTTTTTTTGTTTTCCGGTGCTGGGATTATGAACGGTTTTTTAAAATCGCTTGAAGAGAATGGAGTTCTTCGGGGGTGAGATTCGCTTTTTCGGCAAAGTGGAGAAGGAGTGGGGTGGTTTTGCCGCCGAATATTCTTTCCAGAAAAGAACGGCTTTCTTTTTCGATGGAATCGGAGCGGGAGACTGCCGGGGAGTAGAGGAATTTATTGTTGGGTTTGAGGATGGTAACGCAGCCTTTCTCGACTAGACGGTTCAAGAGCGTCCGGATGGTATTGGGAGCCCACGAGGTTTGTTTTTTTAGGATTTCAACGATGGTGGCGGAAGGGAGGGGAATATCTGCATTCCACAAGATTTCCATGATGCTCCATTCCGCTTCGGTGATTTTATTCGGTTGCATGGGAAAAGAATTACTACAAGTGTAATTCTTTGTCAACTACAAATGTAATTTTTTAACCGAGGCTCCGAATTTATTTTTTCACATTGACAATCAACGGGTTATAAAAAGCCAGCCGTTTTCTCCAAAGCATTTCGTGCGATTTTTGGAAGCTATAGGCAAAACAAGCAGATGCAAACCATGCCGCGCCAGCAACAGCGCCATCGGGGTTGATTCCCGTGCTCAAGCGCAGAGCGACTTCTCGTTCTCCCTTCCTAGTGTCCAGTCAATCTTGACTGAACACTAACCCGGAACAAGGATTGACAAAAACCGCT
>DYNG01000094.1 GCA_020721165.1 Desulfocapsa sulfexigens | reverse complement strand
GGCGGGCAGCAAGAGCTTGCAGCAAGACAGTTGCGCCCCTGTTCTGAGAGTTCGCTGCAGGATGACCCAATCAGGATATTCCGGGCCTTCCGTTTTGCCGCTGACAGTTGGAATCTGCATACTGAAACAGTGCAGCAGGTTGACAGTCAGACATGGGAGGATGGGCTCAGCGTCATACCTGTTGAACGCTTCAGCAGGGAGCTTCAGAAGGCCCTTGCCATGAGCCGGCCGGAACGGTTCTTCAGTTTGATGCTGCAGCACAGGGTTGGGGAATGTTACCTGCCTGAGCTGTTCAAAATGCCAGATATTCCGGCAGGCCCTCTTCACTACCACCCGGAGGGAGACCTCTTCACCCACTCGATGCAGGTTATGCAGCGGGTAGCAGCCAGATCACCTGACTCTCTGGCCCGCTTCTGCGGATTTTTTCATGATCTGGGCAAACTATCAACCGATTCGGCACTCTATCCCAGACATCATGGACATGACGAAGCAGGCTACGGGCCTGCCTTGAAAATGTGCCAGCGATTAAGGCTGCCCGCTTCATGGCAAAAGGCATTGGCCTTCACCTGCCGTCTGCATACCAAAGCAAACAACTGGGATAAACTGCGCAGCTCAACCAGAATCAGGCTGGCTGAACAGGCAGCCAGGGCAGGCATAGCTGATATTCTCCCAATGGTTTCATCAGCAGACAAACCAGACGGCTCAGGTATGAATGCCTGGGAAACAGCGCTCCGGATAACTGCCATGACAACTGCAGAACTGGGTATTGATCAAGAGATCTTCTTGCAGATGCCGGTTCACCATCGAGCCAATCGGATTCTTCACAAGCGGATTCAACGCCTGCGAGAGGAGATCTGCACACCATGACCGATGTTGCTGCTTGAGTGGATTCATCTGTTTGTAATTCAGATAAATGGTGCTAAAAGAAAAGAATTAAATAATTTTTTGCCATAAAATGTGCTGCAAAGGAGATTGGAGATGAACTATCTGATTGTTCTGGCTATCTGTCTTTTGATGTTTGTATCAGCTCCCTTTAGTTATGCTACTGATCCGGGCTGGCCCCGCGAGCAGATTCAAAACGGTAACAGGCTGCTGATATATCAGCCCCAGATTGATAGCTGGACTGATTACAGGAATCTTGATTTCCGCATGGCAGTAACCATGACACCTGCATCTGGGGCTGAAGTTGTAGGGGTACTGGAGATGCATGGCCAGACGGTTGTTGATTATGACAGCAGACTGGTTATGCTGAGCGGCCTGAAGATAAAGAGAACAAGATTCCCATCCCTTGATGAAGCTTCCGCTTCAAAAATGGAGCAGCTTGCAAAGACATTCATACCGCAGACAATAACCATATCCCTTGACAGGCTGGCGGCGTCGGTTCCCAAAAAAAATGAAAATCTTAAAGGGGTTGAGCTCAGGAATGATCCTCCTGCTATTTTTGTTACATACCAGCCTGCAATCCTTCTTGATATTGATGGCGAGCCTGTTCGTGCCGCCATTGCCAGGACAGGCCTTGAGTATGTCATAAATACCCGGTGGCCATTGTTTTTCGATAAGACATCTTCAGTATATTACCTGTTGGCCGGCGAACAGTGGTTGCAGGCAACAGATCTGCAGGGCCCATGGTCTGGTGCAATAAAACTGCCTGGCGATATGAAGAAGCTTGCTAAGATTGACCAGTGGAAGTACTTGAAAAAATATATTCCGCCTGCTGCCAAAACGGACAAGGTCATTCCCAGGGTTTTCTACAGCACAGCTCCTGCAGAGATCATTTATATTGACGGCAAACCATCATACACAAGTGTGCCTGAGACTCAGCTCCAGTATGTTTCAAACACAACAAGTTATATCTTTTTTCACACACCAACCGGCCAGTATTACTACCTGACCTCGGGCCGCTGGTTCAGAGCCTCCAGTCTTGCAGGCCCCTGGATGTTTGCAACCCCTGATCTTCCACCGGATTTCAGGCTGATTCCCCCTTCAAGTCCCGCAGCCCAGGTTCTTTCTTCGGTGCCAGGCACTGAAGAGGCAAAGGATGCCGTGCTGCTGGCCCAGATTCCGACAACCGTGGTTGTAAATCCTGATACTGCTCCCAAAGAGGTTAAGGTTATATATGCCGGCACACCAAAGTTTGTTCTGATAGATGGCACTACCCTTTACTACGGGGTGAACACATCACAGAAGGTTATCAAGGTTGGGGATATTTATTATCTCTGTTTTCAGGGGATATGGTTTTTGTCATCAAGGCCGGATGGCCCCTGGCAGACAGCCAGATCAGTTCCGCAGGTCATTTACACAATTCCAGTCACTTCTCCAGTGTATAATGTGACATACGTAACGCAGACAGTGACCCCGCAGGGGTATGTACAGGCCAGTTACACATCAGGTTATATGGGGGTTTATCTGATGGGGGTTTCAACTGCCCTTGTGCTGACAAGCGGCACAGGGTATTACTACCACCCCTACATAACCCCATACCCTGTTTACGGATATCCTGCCTACTATCCACATCCTTATACCTACGGCTATTCTGCCCATTATTATACAGCAGCGGGAGGATACGGGGTTTCACAGGTTGCCTACGGTAATTACGGTGTCGCCAGCAGATCAGCCACATACAACCCATATACCGGAAACTATACCAGAACTGCTTCTGTATCCAATGTGTATGGCACAACTACAGCATCCAAAACCTATAATGCCTATACAGGCACCTACGCAAGAGGCACAACCACAACAAATGCTTACGGAACAGCCAGGGTAGGGCAGGCATACAATCCGTATACAGGCGGATACGCAGCAACCAGCCAGGGTTCCAATGCATATGGATCATGGGGTAATTCAGTGGTTTCAAAGGGGGGGCAGACAGCATATACCCAGCATGAGACAAACTATAAGGGTACAAAGGGATCTGTCCAGACATCATCAGGTAGCAGCGCAAATGTTGTTAGAAGCGCATCCGGTAATACTTCTGCGGCCAAGACAGGCAGTGGGGATCTGTATGCCGGCCATGATGGAAATGTATATAAAAAATCCGGTTCCGGCTGGCAGCAATATAACAATGGCGGCTGGTCTTCAGTTCAGCAGCCTTCCGCTGTAACCCAGAAACAGCCTGTCCAGCAGGCCACTGCTGCACCATCGCAGAATCTTCAGGGCAGCCAGCGCACTGCTCCTGCTACGGGGCAGCAGCATACTACCCAGGGATTTCAGGGGGGAAGTGCTCAAATGCAATCCCTTCAGCAGGAGTACCAGAACCGGGAGCGTGGCACACAATCAACCCAGCGGACTCAGGAGATGCAGAAGAGCTGGTCCGAAAGATCGTCGAGCGGAGGTGGTTTTGCCGGGAGAAGTTTTGGAGGGGGCGGCAGAGGTCGTCGCTGAAAAGCCTTTTGCATGACTATATCAAAAAAGGGGCGCCGATCTGGCGTCCCTTTTTTGTGAGCTTGACAGGTTCTGCAAGTCAGGCGGCCATTTGTGTCATGGCCCTGAATTTCTGGTAGCGGTCTTCAAAAAGTTCATCCGGTGACATATCGGCAAGTTCCTCCAGATGGCTGCGGATTGCAGAGCCCAGGGCCTGGGCCGTGGCCTCATGGTCACGATGGGCGCCGCCAACAGGCTCGTGGATTATCTCGTCAATTACGCCAAGAGCTATAATGTCCTGTGCTGCGGGCTTCAGCGCCTCTGCTGCCTGGGGCCCCTTTGTTCCGTCAGACCAGAGTATTGCGGCGCAGCCTTCAGGAGAGATGACTGCATATATCGAGTGCTCAAGCATCAGCACCCTGTTGCCGACTGCTATGGCCAGCGCACCGCCTGAGCCCCCTTCTCCGGTAATACATACTATAACAGGCACTTTAAGAATGGCCATTTCGCGGAGATTGCGGGCTATGGCCTCTGCCTGACCCCTCTCCTCTGCCCCTATGCCCGGATAAGCGCCAGGTGTGTCCACAAAGGTTATGATGGGCAGGCCGAACTGTTCCGCCATTTTGAACAGCCTTAAGGCCTTTCGGTATCCTTCAGGGTTTGGCATGCCGAAGTTGCGGAACACCTTTTCCTTTGTGTCGCGCCCCTTCTGGTGGCCTACAACCATCACCGGCTTGCCGTCAAAACGGGCCAGACCTCCCACAATGGCGTGATCATCACCGAAGTTGCGGTCTCCATGAAGTTCGTTGAAGTCTGTGAACAGATGTTTGATGTAATCCAGGGTGAATGGACGGTTGATATGTCGGGCAACCTGAGCCTTCTGCCAGCGGGACAGGTTGTTGAATATTTCCTGACGCTCATGCTCGACACGCTGCTCAAGCGCTTCAATTTCCTGTGTCAGGTTAAGATCGCTTCCACCATTGAGAGCTCGAAGTTCATCTACTTTCTTCTCAAGCTCTGCGATCGGTTTTTCAAACTCCATGTAGACAGTGGCTGCCATTATTATCTCCAGTTCAATAGGTTACAGGTGATTTGTTAATAAATTTCATTCAAAGACCGCGGCATTATATCCGACACATCGCTCCACCGCCAGCCTAAATTCATCGCTTGCCGCCACCTTCAGATTTTCTGGCAGTTTAATTGTGGTTCTGCTTCGATTTGGTATCTCTATTCTGAGAAGTACGGGCAGATTTCCTGGATGCTTTTCAAGAAGCTCCCTTATGGGGAGTATCTGGTCTGAAGAGAGTTCGGGCAGTCGTAAAGCAAGGCTTATTCGGGTTGTACTCTGGGCATGGGCATCATGCAGAAGCTTTATATCGCCAAATGCCGGTTGTTGGTGGAACTTGCGATTATTTCCCTCCTGGGGTTTCATTACAAGTATCTTGCAGGCTTTTTCCCCTTTTTCAAGCTTCCCTGTGACAAGTAGCGGCTCGTCTGATTTAAGCAGGGAGGAGGTTATTGCATACATGTCTGAAAAAACAGTCACTTCAACCTGACCGGTAAGATCCTCCAGTGTGACAAAACCCATCCGGTCGCCCTTTTTGGTGGTTATCTCCTTCAATGCAGTCACAATGCCGCAGAGCCTTACCTCTATGCCGTCCGGAAGCTCGGAAAGCCTCGTAACTTCGGCATTGGCCAGCCTTTTTATATCTCCTGCGTAGCGATCAAGGGGGTGGCCAGTAATCAGAAACCCGAGGGCCTCCTTTTCA
>DYNG01000093.1:1920-5143 GCA_020721165.1 Desulfocapsa sulfexigens | reverse complement strand
ACCATCGTATCTGGTGTGTAGAGACCCATATCCGTCACATCGAGTTCCGTAAGGAGTCTCGTTACCCAGGATTCTACTATCGTTCAGACTTCCCGACCTGTGATGATCAGAACTGGAAGTGCTTTGTTAACTCAACCTTCAATCCTGAGACCCAGGAGTGGTTGTGTGAGAAAGTAGAGTGCATTAACATTGTTGAGACCGAGCCTTGGATCTAATCCTTGACCTGGTAGAATGATGGAATAAAAAAATCTCCAGGAGTCTTCGGATTCCTGGAGATTTTTTCTATGGATTGGGGTTGATTCAGGACAAAGAGTGGCGTGAATGTCTCTTTGCAGTGGATGAGTTCCAAACGCAAAAGTGTGTGAGACAGTGAAAAATAGTTGGCAAGGAATTGATTCCATCTTTCTGCTCATGAACAATGCAGTGAAAATGGGGTTGATGTAAATTTAAGTGTATTTATGGAGGATGGTATGACTGACGAGCAAGGCGCCTCGGGTGCAATTTTGGTCGTAGGCGGTGGTATCAGTGGGCTGACCGCAGCTCTTGAAGCCGCTGAGGTCGGAAACGATGTTTTTCTGGTGGAAAAAAATGCCTATTTTGGTGGCAGGGTGGCCCAATTAAACCAGTATTTCCCCAAGTTATGTCCACCAAGCTGTGGCTTGGAGATTAACTTCAAGCGAATCAAGGATAATCGCCGCATTCGTCCATATACCATGACCACGGTAAAGGCCGTCAGTGGTGGTCCGGGCAACTATGAGGTGACTCTGGAGACCGCGCCACGGTTTGTCAATGCCAACTGTACAGCCTGTGGTGATTGTGCTGCTGCCTGTCCTGATGAAATTGACAATGATTTCAATTTCGGGATGAATAAAAGCAAAGCAGCCTATCTGCCCCATGAAATGGCTTTTCCCCGTCGTTTTGTAATTAATAAGGGCGCCTTGTCGGCGGCTGGCGCAGCGGCGGTAAAAGCTTCCTGTAAATACAATGCCGTTGATCTGGATATGCAGACGGAGACCAAAACCATTAAGGTGAGCGCCATTATCTGGGCTACTGGTTGGACTCCGTATGATCCGACCAAGATGGACAACCTCAAGTATGGACAGTCCAAGGCCATTGTCACCAATATGATGATTGAGCGCATGGCTGCTCCAGGCGGGCCAACCGATGGCGCGATTGTTCGTCCTGGCGATGGCAAGGAACCTCAATCTTTTGCCTTTGTGCAGTGCGCTGGATCCCGCGACGAAAATCATCTGGAGTTTTGCTCCTATATCTGTTGTATGGCGACATTCAAACAGATGACCTATATCCGCGAACGCTATCCCGAGGCAAAAATATATGTCTTCTATATTGATCTCCGGACTCCTGGCAAGTACGAAAAATTCCGCGAGAAATTAATGGAGGATAAAAACTCCTCGTTTATTAAGGGTAAGGTTGCAGAGATCATTCCCGAGGCCGATGGTGGTGTGACCGTGGTCGCGGAGAATGCCGTGACCGGTGAAAAAATTAAACAGAAAGTGGATATGGTAGTCCTGGCAACCGGTATGCAGCCTTCCCTGGCTGTCCAGGGTGCGCCCGTTGCCTTGAATCTGGATAAGAGCGGTTTTGTTATCTCTGATCCCGAAAAGGGTATGATTGCCGCCGGTTGTGCACGAAAGGCCGCCGATGTTGTCACTTCTAACCAATCATCTACTGCCGCTGCCTTAAAGGCAATTCAGGTTTCCAGGAGGTCGTAAGCAATGGATAAAAAGTATTCTGCCTATATATGTACCGGTTGCGGTATCGGTGAGGCTCTTGATATTGAAGCCTTGAGCAAGATTGCCAGTAATGAGATGGCCATGGACTGTAAAGAACATGCCTGTCTCTGTGGCGCCGATGGTCGGGCCTTTATTGAAAAAGATATGAATGAGAACGGCGTGAACACCATTGTGGTCTGCGCCTGTTCGCCCCGGGTTATGCAAAACGAACTTACCTTTGGGGATGATAAGATAACGGTGCGGGTCAATCTGCGTGAGCAGGTGATCTGGTCGGCTGGCACCCCCGATGAAGGTAAGGAGGATTCTCATAAAGAGTGGTTGCAGGAGACGGCTTCTGACTATGTCCGTATGGGGTGTACCCGGGCCAAGAAAACCGAGTTGCCTGAAGCCTTTCAGTTGGAGACCATGAATAAAGAAATTCTGGTCATGGGTGGTGGTATTGCCGGTTTAACCGCAGCCCTGGAGGCTTCCAAGGCTGGCAGCAAGGTTACTATTATTGAAAAGGCTGATAAGCTGGGCGGTAAAGCTTTGGGTTGGGCCAAGCAGTTCCCCACCAAATTGCCCTATGCCGATTTGGAGGAGAATTCCATCGGCGCTATGGTGGCCGCAGTTGAGGCCGATGGCAATATCAATGTCAAGCTGAACACCGAGGTCGCCCGTATTGGCGGCGCCCCAGGAGATTTTGCGGTTACGCTCAAAACAGCCGGCTCCAAGTCGGAATGGGATGCCCCTGCTAAAGTGGGGGTTGATGAACAGGATCTGATCAGCCAAGGCAAGATGGAAGATCCCAATGCTGGTTTAAAGCCCTATGCGGAAGGTAATACCGAGGCCCAGAAATTTGGCGCCGTTGTTCTGGCTACCGGCTGGGTTCCTGCTGATGTCTCTCAGTTTACCCATCTTGGCTATGGCACAAATGATAAGGTTGTTACCAACGCCCAGTTTGAGAAGATGGCCAAGGAAGGCAAGCTTGGTGGACTTAAATCAGTGGCCTTCATCATGAGTCCTGGCGGTGAAGAAAATGATCAGGATTTCCCGTACTGTAACTCGGTTACCTCGATGGTGGCTCTGAAACAGGCCAAATATGTCCGTGAAAACAACGCTGATGCCAAGGCCTACATTCTTTATCAGCACATGCGGACCCCTGGACATATGGAGCTGTTTTACAAGGGGATTCAGCAGGATGATGGTATTTTCCTGACCAAGGCTGCTGTTACCGGGGTTGCCGCCTCTGGTAGTGGTTGTACTGTAACCGCTAAAAATACGCTTTTGGGTGAAGATTTAACTCTGGATGTGGATCTGGTGGTACTGGCGGCTGGTATGGAGCCAACCACCAAGTATGAAAACTCCATTAACCTCGCTTATCGTCAGGGCCCTGCCTTCCTCGACCTTGATCTCTTTGATGGGTATGCTGATTCACATTTTATCTGTTTCCCCTATGAAACCCGTCGAACCGGTATTTATACCTGTGG
>DYNG01000093.1:0-1820 GCA_020721165.1 Desulfocapsa sulfexigens | reverse complement strand
TTGACCTGATTGGTTCCATGGTGAAGGCCATTGAAGTTCCTGAAGAGGATGAAGACAAGCTGCGCATCGTTATATTTGCCTGTGAAAATGATGCCTATCCGGCTCTGGATATGGCCGGAATGCGGCGCAATAAAATCAGTCATATGGTGCGGATTATTCCTGTTCGGTGCCTTGGCTCTGTCAATATGGCCTGGGTTCGCGACCTGCTGTCAGCTGGTATGGACGGTGCGATGCTTCTTGGCTGTAAATATGGGGATGATTACCAGTGCCACTTTGTCAAAGGTTCTGAGATTGCTACCAAGCGCATGGAGAATATTGGCGATACCCTGAAAACATTAGGACTTGAGCCTGAACGAGTGCGATCTGAGCAGGTGGCTATTACGGAATATGACTGTATCCCGCAGTTGGTCAATGATTTTGTCAGTGAGATTGTTGATCTTGGACCCAATCCATTCAAGGGTTTTTAGTCCTGTTTCTGTTGATACTGGTGTTTCGCAGCTTGCAAAATATGGCGAACACCAGTATCTTTCTTTGTTTTTTTCAAGAGGAGCGCGCTCTTTTTGAGTATTGAGCAAGTGTCGTGATCGTACTGATCCTATAACAGGAGGAGAGGAATGGAAGTTCAACCCGATTTAGAGTTTATCAAGTATTTGAAAAGTGCTGGTGGTGACACCCTCAAGATGTGTTATCAATGTGCCACCTGTTCAGTGGTGTGCCCTTTGTCCACAGACTCAAAGCCCTTTCCTCGTAAGGAGATGATATGGGCTCAATGGGGACTGAAGGAGAAGCTGGTGGCTGATCCCGATGTTTTCCTGTGCCATCAGTGCGGAGATTGTACGGCTTATTGCCCACGAGGAGCCAAGCCTGGTGATGTGCTTGGCGCCATTCGGGCCTATGCCTATACCTTTTATGGCTGGCCCTCCGGTCTGGCGAAACTGGCGTCCAGTTCTAAAGGGCTGCCTATGTTGATAGCCATTCCCTCGGTGATCATTTTTGTATTGTGGCTGCTATCTGGTGGCATTGCAGTGCCTGACGCCGCAGATTTTGCTAAACATGGTTATCAGCAATTTTTTGGGCACTGGGATTTTCACTGGTTATCGAAAAATGTTTTCTTTATTGATGCCATTATGCTGGGTGCTGTTGGTATTGCAGTGGTTGCCGCCTATAAAGGTGTATCCAACATGTGGAAAGGAATGGAAGAGAGTGCTGGAATAAAAAACAACTTTCGTCCTTCTGTTGTCCAGTTCACTACAGAATTTTTGTGGCCAGCAGTGCAGGAAATTGTTCAGCATACCCGCTTCAAAGAATGTAAAACTAATCGTGACCGTGTTCAGGGGCATTTGCCTTTGATGCTGTCCTTTATCGGTCTGTTTATCGTCACTGCCTGGTCAGCGACTGCCAATGATGTTCTGGCTTTGATTCCTGGATTATCCTTTTTGCATGGCCCGATGTCTGTCTGGAACCCGATTAAAATTTTGGCCAATGTTTCTGCTGTGGCCATGATTGTAGGTATCGGTATCCTCTGGAGTAATCGGTCTAAAAAAGAGGCGGAAGATGGTATTACCCCGACTTTTTATGACTGGTTTCTGATATGGGAAATTATGGCCGTTGGTGTGACTGGCTTGCTGGCAGAGATTGCTCGCTGGGCAGGACTGGCCGCTCCTGGATATGTGATTTATTTCATCCATCTGGTAACGGTTATGATGCTGTTCTTGTACATGCCCTATACCAAGTTTGCTCATCTGGTATATCGCACATTTGCCATGGCCTTTGAACGATATCGAGATAGTGCCTATGGTAAAAATCCTTTGAATTCGTAG
>DYNG01000092.1 GCA_020721165.1 Desulfocapsa sulfexigens | reverse complement strand
GGCAACAAGTCTGCTCTGAAGTAATTCTGATTTTTCTTTGAGTTCACATCTGGTCACTTCCCTGAACTGTTCCAGTTTATGGGCCAGGTCGGGGCGTTTAATGGAAAGGATTGAACAGGCAAGGTATCCGGCATTCCTGCCCCCGTCTACAGCTACAGTGGCAACAGGTATTCCGGGTGGCATCTGCACTGTAGCGTAAAGAGCATCCACCCCGCCCAGAGCACCTGATTTAAGAGGCACTCCGATTACAGGAAGAGTTGTGTGAGAGGCCACAACGCCTGCAAGGTGGGCAGCCATCCCGGCGCCGCATATTATAACCTCCACACCTCTTTCCCTTGCAGTCCTGGAGTATTCGGCTGTTTTTTCAGGCTGACGGTGCGCGGAAGTGATATCCATCTCCCAAGGCACTCCCATTTCCGAAAGCACCTGGGCCGCCTTCTCCATTACAGGCAGATCGCTGTCGCTGCCCATCAGTATTCCCACCAGCGGTTTATCCATAAAAATTCCTTTCAGAACCTTGTATATCATCTGCAGGGACTCCTATCTGAAACCCCGGCCAGATGTCAACAGCTTTGTCAAAGATTCATTTTGCAGTCTGCCAAGTAAAAGAAAATCCTAAAGAGAAGAACGAAAAATTGCTTGCCTTGAAAAATGCACCCATAAATTTGTCACACACAATTAAATAAAGCGCTTGACATACCAATACTGCTGCTGATAGATATTTTTCTCTTTGCTACAGGCGCGTAGCTCAGGGGGAGAGCGCTACCTTGACACGGTAGAAGTCGGCGGTTCGAGACCGCCCGCGCCTACCAACAAAATCAACGAGTTCGGCAATTAAGCCTGGCTCGTTTTTTCTTTTTCGGGGACTCTTCTGGCGACTCTTTTTCTGTTTTGGCCCTTGGTGCGTGGGAACGACAAGAAATCCGCCGTTTTTGCAAGACCTTCCCTGTTTTCCTCTCCTTAAATCCCTCATCGCCTGTTTTGTCTGCTGCAGATGATTTCTTGACCCGTATCACTACTGCCTGCATAATATTCAGATATGCTGGAATCAAATTTCAGGAGGACAGAATGAACCCTGACTGGAAGATAGAGACCCTGGCGATCCAGGGCGGTTACGAGCCTAAGCAGGGAGAACCCCGCATTGTGCCGATAGTGCAGAGCACCACCTTCAAGTATGACGATGCCGATTATGTGGCAAGTCTTTTTGATCTTGAGGTGCCAGGCTACTTCTATACCAGGCTGGCAAACCCCACGGCTGATGCCTTTGAGAAGAAGATTGCCCAGATGGAGGGGGGATCAGCGGCCCTTGCCACATCTTCCGGCCAGGCGGCAATAAGCCTGGCAATACTGAATATCTGCAGGGCCGGACAGCATATCGTATCTGCCAGCACCCTTTACGGTGGAACCTACAACCTGTTTTCAGCCACACTTCCAAAGTTCGGAATAGAAGTAACATTTGTAAATCCCGATGCAACTGAAGACGAGATCGCCGCTGCCTTCAGGCCGGAGACCCGCGCTCTTTATGCCGAGACCATCGGCAATCCCGGCATGAATGTCCTGGATTTCGCAAAGTTCAGCGCCGTTGCAAAGGCGCAGCGTGTGCCTCTGGTGGTGGATAATACCATGGCGACCCCGTACCTCTGTCGCCCATTTGATCTGGGTGCCAACATTGTTGTCCATTCGGCCACAAAGTACATAGACGGCCATGCGACCAGCGTTGGCGGGGTTATCGTGGACGGAGGCAATTTCAACTGGGATAATGGAAAGTTTCCGGAACTGGTGGAGCCTGACAACAGCTACCATGGAATGCAATATGTCAAAACCTTCGGGCCTGCTGCGTATACCGTGAAGGCCAGGGTGCAGCTGATGCGTGATCTTGGGCCAACCGTGGCGCCTGTGAACGCTTTCCTCTTTTACCACGGCCTTCAAACCCTTCCCTTAAGGATGCAGCGGCACAGCGAGAATGCGCTGGCACTGGCAGAGCATCTTGAATCTCATCCATGCGTATCCTGGGCATGCTATCCTGGCCTTAAAAGCCATCCAAGCCATGAACGGGCGCAGAAATATCTGCCAAAGGGTTGCAGTGGTGTGCTGACCTTTGGCATCAAAGGTGGCGCGGTAGCAGGCAAGAAGTTCATGGAGGCATGCAGATTGATCGCTTTAGTGGTGCATGTGGGCGATGCCCGTTCCTGTGTACTTCATCCGGCAAGCACAACCCATCGTCAATTGACAGAGGAGCAACAGATCTCTACAGGTGTAAGTCCTGACCTTATCCGCCTTTCTGTCGGCATTGAGCATATTGACGATCTTATTGCTGATGTTGATCAGGCCTTGGCAGCGAGCCAGAAATAATGCTTGATATTGCCATCGGAACCTTCACCATGAGGCCATATGTATTTGCCTTCTTTGCTGCCTTTCTGCTGGCCTGTGTTCCCCATGTCGGATGGAAAAAAACTTTAATATTTACCGGCGCCGGTTATGTAATGGCTTTTGTCTCAGAAAAACTCACCATAACCACCGGGTTCCCCTACGGCTGGTACTACTACATAGAGACAACAAGCGACAGGGAACTCTGGATATGGGGGGTGCCTTTCTTCGACTCCCTCTCTTATGTTTTTCTCACCTATTGCAGCTATACCACAGCCCTGCTGATTCTTTCGCCGCTGGCAACACGGGGGTACGAACTTGTCACCCTTGAAACGAGGGCAATACGCAAGTCATGGGCTGCCCTTGTTCTTGGAGCATTTCTTCAGACTTTTCTGGATATAGTAATTGATCCTGTGGCCCTTCAGGGGAAAAGATGGTTTCTGGGGCAGATATATGGATACAGGGAGGCGGGGATACATTTTGGCGTGCCGCTTTCAAACTATATTGGATGGCTGTTAACCAGTTTTGCGCTTGTTGGACTTTTTCAGCTTATTGATCTTAAAAAGGATGAAGAACAACCATCCGGCATTTGCAAAATGCCTTTTCGTTCGCTTATAGGGCCGGCGCTTTACCTTTCAGTGCTGCTTTTCAATTGGGGGGTAACTCTCTGGATAGGTGAAAAACTGATGGCAATGACCGGTATATTCATGTTTACACTGCCGATTGTGCTTGTGACAGTTCTGGCAATGGTAAGGGTTAACCGCTATCAGGAAGAGGAGTTGAGGGATCATATAAGAGATTATCCCTGGTCACCGTTTAACAGGTTTTAATTTTTTGCATTTACCAGAATCGGCCTGTAACAGATTGTTATTCCGGCTAAAGGGGGGCATGCAGGTGAAAAAACTGCCTGTTATTCTGTTTTTTACAACTCTGCTTGCAACAGTTGCAGTCGCCTCGGCAATAGAGATTGAATCCATAGGGGTCGAGGTGCATGGATTCGCATCGCAGGGATTTGCAAAGGGCACAAGGGAAAATGATTATATCATAAGCAACAGCGGTAAAGGTTCTTTCCAGTTTAACGAATTCGGCCTTAACGCCTCAAAGGAGATAATTCCCGACCTGCGTATCGGGGCTCAGATATATGCTCAGGAAAGGGGTAATTACGGCCATGACAGGGTTACTCTTGATTGGGGGTATGCTGATTACCGCTTCAGGGACTGGCTGGGTTTCCGTGCGGGAAAGATCAAGAACCCGATCGGGCTGTATGGGGACAGCAGGGACACGGACTCCCTGAGAACCTTTGTTTTCCTTCCGCAGCCAGTATATGAAGACGGAATGCGGGATCTTTTTATAGCAATGTACGGCGGGGGAGTATACGGCACAATACCGATCGGGAAGGCTGGTGAACTTGCCTATCAGGCGCAGGTAGGCACCCTTCTTATGTCTGCGGATGATGGCACAGCATTAAGGGCGGCCAGCAAGATTATGGAAGGGATGCCCACAACCCTTGGCGTCAGCTATGTAAAGATGACAGACATGGACCCAAAACTTGGAGTTGTGCACAGCCTTGAGTGGCGCCCTCCTCTACCGGGACTCAGGCTCGTTGCCACCGGTTTCCACGGCAGTATGGATGCGAAGGCATACACTAACGCCATTTTGCCCCAGTACAACAACCTCTCACTCTCATTCTCCAACTACAAGCTCTTCAACTATGGTTTTGAGCAGACATGGCGTGACCTTGTTGTTGCAGGCGAGTTCAGTGTTATGGATTTCAAAACCACCACCATGGGCAGAAGCAGCGCAAGTAATCTTCAATCATGGTACATCAGCGCAACCTATCAGCTTACAGACTGGCTACAGCCAGGTATTTACTATACCGAGAGGTACAGTTACCGGGGAGACTGGGACGGCAGCAAATATCATGCGGCCACCGGAAGACCTGCCCATAACGCTTACAGCAAGGATCTTGCCCTTGCTCTAAAGTTTGACCCATTGAAGTATGTGACTATCAAGATGGAGGGGCACCTGATTGAGGGCACGGCCATGCTTGATGCCAGCGAGTTTATGACAGCAAAAAAACATTCGTACCTTTTTGCAACAAAGTTGACCTTGAGCTTTTAGATCTGAATCGGGTGTACCCACTGAATACTTACTTAATCAGATGCGTTTCCAGGAGACGGGCATGTCAATGAAGGGCTTGAATAGCCAGAGATTTTTAGCAGCAATGCTGTCATTCATGCTGCTTGCGATTTCTGTTGCCTCCTTTGCCTCTGATTATGTCCTGATCGCCAACAGGAAGGTTACTGTCTCATCAATCAGCAGGCAGGAGGCAAAGGCTATTTTTACAGGCGACACGACAAGGTGGGATGATGGAAAACCGATTCAGATTGTGATACTTCAGGGGGGCGATGCATCCAGGTCGTTTTTGCAGAATGTAGTAGGCAAGACCCCGTCACAATTTGACACATACTGGAAAAGGCTTATATTCACAGGTAAAGCAGGCGCTCCAAAGTCGTTTGACGACCCTGCATCTGTTGTAAGGCATGTTTCAGGCACAGCAGGAGCAGTAGGTTTTGTGGGCGCAGGCGAGGCGACCGGCCAGGTCAAGATTATTTCAATAAAATAAAAAACGCTTAAACCATGATGCCTGAAAGAGACTGGATATGCGCTCCCAAAGCATTTTACGCAAGGTAACAATAATTCTCTATGTCGTTGCATTCGGTTATCTGACATCAATCGGATTCGTCATTTTCCACGGGATAATTTCCCAGCAGCACC
>DYNG01000091.1 GCA_020721165.1 Desulfocapsa sulfexigens | reverse complement strand
TGAAATTGCAAGGGCGAAGTCTGAGAAAAAGCCCGTTTTGGGACTTTTTGCGAGATCATCAGAGATGGCGGCCTCACAAAAAGTCAAAAACTCACCCGTTTCGTCATTCCCGCGTAGGCGGGAATCCAGTATTTTAAGCATGATACATGATTCTGGACACCCGCTTTCGCGGGCATGACGACTATTTACGACGCTATCAGAGATAGGCGGTTATTTTTTGCCAAAGGAGTCTTCAAACAGCTGAATAATGGCCTCACGACCGGCATCGTTCAGATAGCGGGTGCCGGAGCCGACAAAGGTGTCGTATTCGATAATCGGGGTGTCGGCCTGCCACTGATTATCCTGCCACGAGAACCACTGTTTCAGGGGCTGATCAAAGACATGCAGGGGACGGTTGAAGAGCTTGGCCAGTTCCACGGCCCAGCCGGTGCCGCCTTTGACCGAGTTGTCTTCGAGAATGGTGCCGATCACAAAGATCTGATGGCCGTTGTTGACCATGTGAAAGATGGTTTGCAGCACCTTTCTGATCTTGGTGGTTTCGTAATAGGTGCGATTGAGCATTCGTGAGGCCAGCTCCATGCTGATGTCTCCCCGTTCCAACTCCTGCTGACTGAGATAAACGGCATTTTTCTGGCGGTGCAGTTTATGTCCCTCAAAGGTGTAAATCACCTCCTTAACCCCCCACTGTTCCGCTGTTTCGCCAAAGGTTGCCTCGGCCCCTTTCAGGCCGCCACTGCAAAGGGTGCAGGATTTCTGATCCATCTCGGTGCTCCTTGTTAAATGATTTCCATAAAAAATTGACCAAAATCCATTCTATACCATACCTGTTCTTAAAGGCAAGTCTCGCCTTTTCTTTGCGGCATGGGCGCTGCCTTTTTCCGGCCCCGCAGAAAGACCCGCAGCGGAGCGGGGTAGCCTTCAATGGTGCGGCTGGAATCACGGGGGTCCAGAAAGTCGCGGTACGACTCAAAACGCATCCAGTCGGTGGCTCGCTGTTCTTCACCGCTCATGGGGTGCTGGCAGAAAAGTTCCACCTGTTCAAAACCGGCCTTTTCCATCCATAATCGCAGGCACAGGCCGGTGGGGATAAAGTAGATTCCCGGGGCCTTGGCATAGGTGCCATCCGGGAAAAGGGCGAGGGGCTCCTCTCCGGGAATGGCCTGAGACTCAATGAGCACGGCGCCCCCTGGGAGGAGGGCGTTATGGATATCGCGCAGGATGGTGATGGGGGAGGGATGGTGGTAGATAATCCCCATAAGGAAAAGGACATCGAAGCACTCGGGAAAGAGCGACAAATGCTCAACGCCGAGCAGGTCTGCGTGCAGCGCTTCTTGCCGGGCCATGGCATTCAGGGCCTTGAAACAGTAATAGTGCTGCATGGAGGGTTCCAGACCCAGCGCCAGGCGCGGACGATAAGGAGCCATGCGGAACAGGTAGTAGCCGTTATTGCAACCAATATCGGCGACAATCTTATCCTGGAGGTCGGGGAGCAGGGGCAGGAGCCGCTGCCATTTCCGGTCACTTCGCCATTCGGCATCAATGTCAATGCCAAAAACGGAAAACGGCCCTTTCCGCCAGGGCATGAAGGAGCGCAGGGCGGTGTAAATCGTGGCCCGCTCTTCGGGATTCACCTCATCCGCATTGCCAATTTTGATGCTCGCCCCATGACAATCAACGCTTCTGGCCACAAAAGAAGCCAGGGTTTCGTATGGCATCCGGTAACGAAGAAAGCCCTTTTTGTTTTGATTGATCCATTGCTGCCGCTGCTGATGAATGGCGCCAATCTCCTGCCGACGGGCGCTGGTGGGCAGGTGGTGGAGATAATTGAGGGTGGCGGGCACGACATTCAATTAGCGATTCTCCGGTTTAATGGCCACAAACGAGATGAAATTGAACCACTGAAAGAATGGTTCGACGCTGCTGAACCCGGCGCTCATCAGCAACTCTCGATTTTCTTCGATGGAAAAGGGGATGAGGATGTTTTCCAGGGCCTCTCTCTTTTTGGCGATTTCCAGTTCAGAATAGCCCCGATCCCGTTTGAACTGGTGATAGATGTCAATGAATTTCCGGTTCAGCAACGGGTCATGGGAAATTTTCTTTTCACTGAGGATAAGGATGCCGCCAGGCCGCAATTGCCTGAACAGCTTCTGAATAAAGGCCGGTCGCCGCAGGGGCCGGATGAATTGCAGGGTATAATTGAGCACAAAGGCCCCGACCGGGGAGTGAGTGACGGGGTCAAGCTCCAGTTCGGTGATATCCTGGGCGAGAAAGGAGATGCGGTCCTGTTTCGAGAACGATTCTGTCTTCAGGCGGGCCTTGTGGAGCATGGCCGGGGAGTTGTCAACCCCAAGGAAACGCAGATTCTGGTCGGGCAGCAGGCGAACGAGTTGCAACAGGGTACTGCCGGTGGCGCAGCCCAGATCAACAATGACATCATCGGGCTGGGCAAAGGCGGTCAAAAGCTGGGCAACCCCCTTGATGGCTTCCTGGTAAAAAGGGACGGAGCGATCCAGCATATCATCAAAGACTTCAACCACCCGTTCCGAGAAGACAAAGTCTTCCTCAACCTGGTGAATGGCGAACAGGGTGTCTTTACTGTCTGGGGCGGAAGAGGTCATGAAAATGAGGCTGTGAGAGTGAAAAAACTGAAAAAGAGTGCAGGGCGGTGATTGCTCATCGTCAAGGTATAGTTTATAAAGGATGTTTTATACCCTGTTTGTGCAGAGTTTGCCATTATTGACTGGCGATTTTTCGCCATTTCCTCCAACTGCAGATGATCCCATGAAAAAATATATTATCGGCATTGATACCGGCGGCACCTATACCGATGCCGCCCTCATTGAAGCGGCCAGCGGCGCGGTTATTGCCACGGTCAAAGAACCGACCACCCATTATCATCTGGCCACCGGCACCGGCAAGGTCCTGGCGACCCTGTTGCGGGAATCCGGGGTGACGCCCGCTGACATTGGGCAACTGGCCGTTTCCACCACCCTGGCCACCAATGCCGTGGTCGAGAAGAAAGGGGCTCGGGTCGGCCTGTTTGTGATCGGTTTTGTCAAGCATTTCCGGCTGCCGGTGGTGGCCGTGGTCTTTATCAAGGGCGGGCACACCATTACCGGCGCCGAAGAAGAACCGCTGGATCTGGAGAATCTGGTGGATAAGGTGCTTGACCTGGCCCCGGAGGTGGATGCCTATGCGGTCTGTTCGGCCATGTCCGTGGAGAATCCCACCCATGAGCTGGTGGCGGAAAAGGCCATCGCCATGATTGACCCCAAGCCGGTCTTCTGTTCGCACCGTATCAGTGACCAGGCCGGAATGCGGGAACGGGCCGCAACCGCCGCCCTGCACGCCAAACTCATGCCTCTGATGCAGGAATATATTGCCGGGGTGCAGGTGGCCATGATCAGGCAAGGCCTGTCGTGTCCGGTGGTGATTATCGGCGGGAATGCCAAAGCGGTGACCATTGATCAGGCGGTGGAGCGAGCGGCGATGACGGTTGCCAGCGGCCCGGCCTGCACTGCCCATTTCGGGGCCTTGCAGACCAGCGGCGATGCCCTGGTCATTGATGTGGGCGGCACAACCACCGATATTGCCATTGTTGAAAAAGGACAGCCCCAGATGGCCGCCAATGGCTGCCAGATCGGGGAATGGCAGACCCTGGTGGAGGCGGTGGATATGTTTACCAGCGGTATTGGCGGTGACAGTTGGGTGGGCCTTGATGAACAGGGGTCGTTGCGGATTGGGCCCACCAGGGTACAGCCTCTGTGCATGGCCACCGCCATCCCGCCCGCCTCTCAATGGCTGGGGGCTGGCGCTCGGGGCCGCTGTCTGGGGCTGGTGAGGGAAGAGGATGCGGCGGCGGAGCTTACGGCAATGGATGACCCGATTGTTTCGTTTCTTCGTCAGAACGGGCCAGCCAGTCCGGCAGCCATTGCGGCGGGCACGGGTTTGTCATCAGTGCCGCTGGAAAAACGGCTGGAGAATCTGATTCGGGCCGAGCTGATTGTCGAGGCGGGTTTTACCCCCACTGATGCCTTGCTGGCCCTGGATCGGATTGCCATCGGGGACAAAGGGGCGGCTATCAATGGGGCGAAGGTTCTCGCTGGCATCAGAGGGGTAACGGTGGAAGCCCTCTGTCAGGAGATTGTCCGCCACACTGAGAAGAAAATCGAAGATCTGATCATTGATTATATTATCCACCGCTACTGGGGCAAGTCGCTGACCTCCTTTATCAGCAGCCGTGAGTGTCATCCAGTGCTCGGCGTGCAATTTTCCCTGAAAATTCCGCTCATCGGCATTGGCGCGGCGGCCCGTTATTTCCTGCCCGCCATTGCCCAGCGGCTGGGAACAACGGTCAGTTTCCCCGAACATTGCGAGGTTGGCAATGCCGTGGGCGCGGCCATGCTGGGCCGGAGTTATTCCTCCGAACCCAGGCCCTGATCATGCCTGCCATGATTACGATTATCGGCTGGCACAACAGCGGCAAGACCACCCTGGTCTCCCAGGTGGTCAGACAGTTGAGCCGACAGGGCTATCGGGTGGCGGTGATCAAATCAACCAAGGAGGTCGGCATTGTCTTTGACCCGCCCCATACCGACACGGCCCGGCACCGTCAGGCCGGCGCAGCCACCGTGATGCTCGTGGCCCCTGACCAGATAACCCTGCGCACAGATAACCGGAACACCCCCTTTCGGGAACTGGCCACTCGTTACTGCGCCGATGCCGATATTGTCATTGGCGAGGGGTTCAAGAACGCGGAAGGAGTTGCCAAGATTGAAGTCAGGCGGGAAGAAGATCAACCTCTGTTGCGGGATCAAGTCTCCGGGGTCATCGCCCTGGTGAGTGATCTGGAGATCGCCGACACGCCCGGGTGCGCCCGCTTTCGGCTGGATCAAATCAAGGAACTGTCCGCTTTTATTGAAATAACATTGCGGTTGACCTTCAGTGGACGCGTGTGACGAGGCAAAGGGCGAAACGCGTATGGTGTCCCCACATTTTCGTCCCTTATTTTCCTCCAGGCGAAATATAGGCAGTATCCCTAATAAATCCGTCTCCCCACCTCGTCTGCTCCCAATGTCCTCTCTGGCCGCCACTCTTAAATATTGAGTGCAAAGCGAATTGCTCGTGCGACTTCTAACATCTTTGTATGTG
>DYNG01000090.1 GCA_020721165.1 Desulfocapsa sulfexigens | reverse complement strand
ACTCAATCACCCATCACCTGTCAACAAGAAAACAACATGAAATTGAATTAGCCTTCCTGATCCAGGTCAGATCAACCTGATGCTACGAAAATTGTTTGCTTTTAGCGCATAAAACCCGTAGCATATTTTTAATTTTTTCTTCATTCAATCAACATTGAAACTTACTCTTTTCACCTTTTGTCCAATCGTTGCGACTCCATGACCCAAATTCACGACCTTCTCTGCACCTTACCCAAAATTGATGAGTGCCTGGACGACCTGCAAGGCGCGACCCAATCCATCCCTTCCCTTTTGGTGAAACTGGCCGTTCGCCAGTGCATAGAGAATGAACGACAACGAATTGTCCATGACCATAAAGCAGGCAAACCCAGCGCTCTCTTGACCAAGGAACAATGGCGAGAAAAACTGCTTGATGCCGTCTCCCGAAAGAATCACCGCAACCTTCGTCAAGTCATCAACGGCACAGGCATAGTTATTCATACCAATCTGGGCCGTTCCGTTCTTTCAGCGGCGGCCATTGAAGCTGTCCAGCAGGCCGGAGCCCATTACTCAAATTTAGAGTTTAATCTCGACAGTGGCAAACGGGGCAGTCGTTACACTCTGGTCGAGGAAATTCTCTGTGATCTGACCGGAGCTGAAGCCGCTCTAGTGGTAAACAATAACGCCGCCGCCGTCCTGCTGACCCTGGACTCCCTGGCTCATAATCAACAAGTCATTGTCTCCCGTGGCCAACTCGTCGAGATTGGCGGATCGTTCAGAATTCCCGATGTAATCGCCAAAAGTGGCGCCCAACTCATTGAAGTGGGGACAACCAATCGAACCCATCTGGCCGATTACGAGAGGGCGATCACAGCAGACACCGCCCTGCTCTTACGAGTGCATACCTCCAATTTCCGTCTCATTGGCTTTACCTCCGAGGTATCCGCTGAAGATTTAGTGCGGCTTGGTCGCACTAAAGGACTCCCGGTCGTGGAGGATCTGGGCAGTGGCAGCCTGGTGGATCTCTCCTTATGCGGGCTTCCTTCAGAGCCTACGGTTCAGCAGATTGTCAAGGCCGGTGTGGATGTGGTCACATTCAGCGGCGATAAACTGCTGGGCGGCCCTCAGGCTGGCCTGATCGTTGGCAAGAAAGAACTGATTGACCAGATTAAACGAAACCCCTTAAACCGTGCCCTGCGCATTGACAAATTCACCCTGGCCGCCCTTGAATCCGTCCTCAGAGACTATTACGACCTTGATTTGGCCCTCGCCGCTGTTCCTACCCTCAAAATGCTCACCCAATCACCCGACGGGATCAAAAAAAGAGGCCAGCGACTGGTCCGACGCATACGGGAAATAGTTTCCCCCTGGTGTACCGTATCCTTGCAGGCAACCATATCCCTGGTTGGAGGCGGGGCCATGCCCGAACACGGATTGTCAAGCTGGGCAGTCGTCTTGCAACCAGCGCAGATTTCTCTGACTGCCCTGGAGCAAGGATTTCGCCGTCTTCCGGCACCGATTATTGGCAAAATTGAGGATGGCGCTTTTTTACTCGACCTGAGAACCATTGCCGACCACGAAATCCCCGCTCTTCTCACCTCCCTCATCACCTTTTTTACTCAAATCCCATCCGAATGACCGGTCATTTTCCCCTCTTTCCCTTACCATCTTCTTTATCACGGCGCGACTTCGATTTTTTGTGCCAGCCTTTTACCGAGGCAATCAAGGAGAAAATCGTTGCCGCTCCCGCCGCTCATATCTCGTTTATTCACACCAAGGGTGAGATCGAACCCCTGTCATCCCGCCATGACACACAAAATACGCCCATCTTGCAGCAGGTTTGTGCCGCAACCCAGCGCGCTCAGACGCCTGCAACCCATGAAGACTGTCTTCTGCTTCCTTTTTTCGTTTCTGACACCCACACTGCTGTCGCCCTCATTCAAGGCATTGACCCTTTCCTGGTCAAAAAAATGAGCCCCGACTGGCTCCAAGAAATCCGTGACACCCTGCAGCACGAATTTCTTCGCATCAAATGGGCCAGAACCGATCTGCAAACCGGCCTTCTTAATGCCTTTCATCTTTACTCCGTCCTTAACTCCTTGCCGCCGGGACAATGGATAGGTTTGTCCCTTGTGGAGCTTTACCCCCAAACCCGCACAGCCATTGAGGAGATACGGCACCTGCGAAAGGCGGCGCGAGCGCTGCAATCCGTTATTGGTGAAAACACCCCCCTGTTTCATATCGGCCAATCAGTTTTTGCCTATCCCGCCTGGCATTGCAGCGAGGCTGATCTTACCCGCTCCGGCCCCCGAATCATCGCTTTGTGCAAACGAGAACGCTTTAAATCGGTCCACATCGGCTATAGCTGTGGACTAAGCGGCAGTGACAATAGTGATGACCGGGTTGACAGAACCGGGCAGGATCTTCTCGATGAAGCATGGCAAGCCCTGCAAATCGCCGGTAGAAGAGGCCCGTTCAGCTTCTGTTCCTATCGTTTGCTGCAAAACTCGCAATGCCATCCCCTCTATGCCTCGAAAAGGCCACTACTGATACGCGCCAAGCCCTGTGGTCAGGCAGGACAAACCAGGGCTCTGCAGCGCTGCATGCGCCAACTGGAGCAATTTGCCCTTATTCAGCTCCATCCATCCACAACCACAGAAAGTATATTCGACCTGATTCATCCTGAAACTTTTGATCTCACTGGCGGCAAGGCCTTTCAAGGCCCCCAAGCGGATGCGTATATCCTGCTCCCCACTGCCAACCAGAAAGCAATTCTCGTTCTGGCTCATCAGGTTACTCGTGCCCTTGCCTCGGAGTCCAAAGATTTCGGGCCGGTGGCAGCCGGCATTGCCCTTTTCCCTTACGCTCATTTCAAGAAAAACGAAATAATACTCAACTGCCAAAAGGCCCTTCTTCATGGAGCCCTTGAGGGTGAAGGCGCAATCACTGTTTTCAACGCCTTAAGCCTTAATGTCAGTGGCGATATTTATTATGGAGAAGGCGATATTCCTCGAGCCATCACCGAATACCGGCATGGACTGGAAATCAGCCCCGACGATATCAACCTGCTCAACAGCCTGGGCGTCAGTTATGCCATGATAAACCGGCAGACTCTGGCCAAAAACTGTTTCCTCCAGGCCCTTGCCATAGATAGCAAAAATTTCATGGCCTGGTATAACCTGGGTCTGGGACGAGAATTACAGAATGATCTCCCCGGCGCCCTCCTTGCTTTTGAACACGCCTGGGCCTGCCCGCTGGAAAACGATCAGGATACCGCCCTCGTCCGGCGCGAACTACCTTTGCAACTTGCCAGACTGTACTGCCAAACCGAACACCATCAAAAAAGCCTGGATCTGCTTCTCCCCTGGCATGCCGTAAAGCCGAAAGAGTCAGAGGCAGACCTCGCCAACAGGTCGTTTTGTCTGCTTGGCGAATCATTATTCGGGCTGGGCCGAATTGAGGAGGCCAGGATTGCGTTGCAACGAGCCATCCTCATCAATGAATTTGACGCCGATGCTCTCAGTCTGCTGGGAGACATCTACCTTCTCCGTAATGAAGGCGACCAGATTGCCCTGAAACTCTGCGCAAAAAGCCTTGAAATCAATCCCGCCCCCCCCATTTTTCATTTCCGGCTGGCCAAGGCGCTGATCAATGGCGGTTTCTGGGAAGAAGCCCGCGCCGCCCTCCGTCCCTGCCTTCGCGACCAGAAGCTGAAAGGCATGGCCCAGGCCCGGATGGGACTGCTGTATCACCGCTGGGGGAAAAATGCTGCGGCCAGTCGTTGGCTCAACAAGGCTCTTGCCCAGTCAGAGATCAGGAACAATGAAAATGGCCCCCCTTGGCAGCAACAGGCACAAGCCTTGCTTTTCAAAATTTCTTCGAATTCCACAACAGATAACGACAGGAGAAAAAATGCACACTTATGACCGTCGTCGCATAAAAAGCGAACCCAAGTACTGTCTGGATAACAGTGTGGTTGGTGATTCATGGCGCATGTTTCGTATCATGTCAGAATTTGTTGATGGATTTGATGCCCTCTCAGCTATAGATGTCCCCGTGGTCACTATTTATGGGTCAGCCAGGACAGCGCCAGAAGACCGCTATTACCAGCTGACCGAAGAGTTAGCTGGCAAATTGGCTCAGGCCGGTTATGGCATTGTCACTGGTGGCGGGCCAGGGATTATGGAGGCGGCCAATAAAGGGGCCGCCGAGGCCGGCGGTGTTTCCATTGGCTTAAACATTGATCTTCCCCATGAACAAAGACCCAACCCGTACATCAATTTCCCTTTACATTTCAAGTATTTCTTTGTGCGCAAGGTCATGTTCATGAAATACTCCATGGCCTTTATCTGCATGCCCGGCGGATTCGGCTCCATGGACGAGCTGTTTGAGTCCCTGACCCTGATTCAGACCAAAAGCGTTAAACCTTTTCCCATTATTCTTGTCGGAAGTGATTTTTGGGGTGGACTTTTGGGGTGGATAAAGGATAAGTTTATTGGGAGTAAAACTATTGCTGAAGACGACCTTCTTCTCATTGATGTCATGGATGAAGTGGAAGATATTATCAGCTATATCAAGAAGACTGTCGTTGTCTGATGTGTCCCTATAATTTGACCAACAGCACAAAAAGGTGAAACTATGGCCCAGATAGATGCTTTTTTCAAATTGATGAATGATGAAGGTGCCTCCGACCTTCACATGGTCGCTGGCCAACAACCGGTACTCCGTATCCGGGGCGACATGGAACGAGTCAAGTTTAAGAGCTTTGAGAATGAAGACCTCAAGAAGATGCTCTATGAGATTTGCCCGGAAGAAAAAATCAAATCCTTCGAAGAGAGCGGGGATGTGGATTTTGGTTATGAGATCCCAGGGCTGGCACGCTATCGTTGCAATTTTTTCCAGCAAAAACATGGCATCGGCGCCGTCTTCCGCGAAATCCCCAGTGACATTCTCTCCTGTGACCAGTTGGGGCTGCCAAAAGTTATTGCCCGCCTGGCGCAACTGCCCAAAGGCCTGGTTCTGGTCACCGGCCCCACCGGCTCTGGTAAATCAACCACCCTGGCCGCCATCGTTGATGAGGTCAACCGCACCCGTAAAGACCATGTGCTGACCATTGAAGACCCCATCGAATTTGTGCACCAGAGCCAGAAATGCATCATCAATCATCGCGAGGTCGGCCAGCACACCAAATCCTTTACCGCCGCCCTGCGCGGCGCCCTG
>DYNG01000089.1 GCA_020721165.1 Desulfocapsa sulfexigens | reverse complement strand
CGCCCGATCCGCGACAGCAAAGACCCCATAGCCCTGATCAAGAAATTGCAGCAAGAAATTGCCGAAGGGCTGGCCGAAAAATAGTGAGGCGAGCCAAATCCGGACGGCTTTTCGTACCGGTGCTTGCTCTGCCCTAACCGGCTTGTCATCACCCCAAGAAGAGCCTCAGGCGCTGGCCAAACCGAGAGGAGCGAATTGATAGTTCTGATCAAAAATCACGGCGACGCCGCTTGCTTCCCTTCTGATGATAACACCTGTAGCCGCCACCCAGGCCCGCTCACCCTGCCAGACCTTGAGGCTCTCTTCCGCCACCACAAAACGCAGTTGCGTCAGCTCTGCCAATGACAGAAAGAACTCCAGCCGCACCCGGCTGGCAAGTGGCAACGGCAGGCTGGTGGCCACAAAGACCCCTCCGGCGCTGATATTCGCCACGGCAAATTCCAGCACCGGTGTTACCCCCGAACCTGATTCCACCACCAGCTTCACCGGAAAGCTGAATGAGAAGCGCTCCTGTTCCCGTTTCTGCATTGGCTCCATGTTCTCGCCCTCATTTTTCCACGCACCGCCCATTTCATTTCCCCTTGCCTTTTCCCCACAAAGGGTCGCGGCCAAACCGATCCATCCACCAGTCTTCAGGATCAATTCGTTCATCTTCAGGAGGAACCAGCGGGATCCGAAACTGATTGCAGTGCTGCATCAGCGCCGTGTAACACCGGGTCAGACCCCGGATCATGGCCGCCTGCTCCGCCGATTCTTCACCAACCAGATCGGGATGATACTGCTTGCACAACTGCCGGTAGGCCCGTTTCACCTCACCGATGGTCGCCCGTTCTCCCAGGCGCAGGAGGCGCCTGGCATCATCAACGATCTGCCACTCCTCTTTGGTCATAATCCAGATTTTCTCCAGCTTTTTTCCTGGCCTCGTCGCAGGCGGGTAATATTCGCCCCATGCTTGAACCAGATAAGAACCGCCATCAACACGGACACAGCCATAACGGCTGGCGATTCCCCCAAAAGCCACAGCCATACTGGAATCAGGGCGGATGCCAGCAGAGAGCCAACCGACACAAAGCCGGAGGCCATGACCGCTCCCAGAAAAACAAAAAGGCTAATGAGCGCACTCCAGGGAGAAAGGGCCAGAAAAACGCCCAGGGCCGTAGCTACCCCTTTTCCGCCTTTGAAACGAAGATACAGGGGAAACAGATGGCCGATAACCGCAGCAAGTCCGCACAGGGCGATGATCCCTTCCCGTTGCGCGGCAGAGGCCGGGAGAAATTTCATGGCCGCCCACACCGACAGAAAACCCTTACCCAAGTCACAGAACAAGGTCAGAACGCCCAGCTTCTTACCCAACACCCGCCCGACATTGGTCGCCCCAATATTGCCGCTGCCAGCCAATCGCACATCGGCGCCAGCCAGTCGGCCAATAAGCAGCCCAAAGGGAATGGCCCCCACCAGATAACTGGCCAGGACGAACATCGTTTCTATCATCATGACATCACGAGAGATTTATTCTTCAATAAGGGGTTTTCCAAGTGGCAATGTTACCGCGATTGACCGCCCTTGTCAAATTCTGGCGTTGGGAGCAAGTATGCTCTCCGCAATAAAGATTGGCCCCGAAAGGAGAAATATAATATAATGGTAAAATCCTGCAATCAGCAGAACCATGCACCGAAACAATCAATTATCCACCGCCGACCATCATGTTAGATCTCAATACCACACTGGCCTTTGAAGTGAAAAAGGAACTTGCCGACCGCTATTTCGGATTCCGCAGAATCATTGAGGAGGATAGTAATATCTATCAAAAAAAACTGATCGCCTCGGCCCTGGAATTAGAAGAAAAAATCGGTTTCGATCTGGTGCGTCTTTTTGTCTTATTGCAGGGAGAGGATTTGATAATAGAATTTTTCAAGGTAACCGGACTGGACGAAGCGCTGTTTTATGACCCCTATGTGAGCAACTCCGCCACCATCAGAAAACGGGTGCTGGCAACCATCCCGGTGCATGGTCTCACCCGAAAGCGACGATTTCAGAATATGTTTTTCGATATTTATCGGGAATTGGAACAACATGTCACTGACTATCACCAGCGAGTCCTCGAACTGCTGGAAGATCGAGAGACCATCAAGAGTGAAATTGACCTTTTTTACCAGAAAAATGACATCGGCGGCATTATGCTCTTCCTCCGAGGCATGGATGGAGCCAGTTCCGGAAGTTCCGGCTCGATGGCAGGCGCCATTGACAGCGACAGTATCATCACCATGGAAGAGAAAATGCGCCTGCATCCCCCGCAATCCGTTGAAAAAATCCTGCCCATACTGGCCCTGATCCCAACCGCCAAAGACATTCACAACAAACTCACAACGATACTCCAGGCCAGTTTGGAGCGACAGCCTGATTTTGATCCCAAGAAATTAGGCTGATCACCGCGACAAGCCTCCGCCTCCTGAAACTCCCTGAAGCCAGGCGCCGTTAATTCCCCCCCATCCCCTGCGCCATCTGCGTGCAGATATCCAGAAAAGAATCCACCTGCAGACTGGCCTGTCCGACAAAAAGGCCTGCCAGGGCAGGAATCTTCAGATAATTCTGCACATTGTCCCGGGCCAGCGCGCCACCATAAACCACGGGTCTGGTGGGTAGAATGGAGGCAATTTTTTGCACCGTTTCCGCCATTCTGGCCGGCGCCTCCGGGATTCTGGCCATGGTCGCCTCCTGGGGGCCATAGGCGATGATCATCCCGTTCCCATCATCCGTATTCAAGACCCTCAGTTGGGTCGTTGCATAGGGCTGATCCACACAGACTATGGGAGTCAAACCCGCATCCACGACCTCATCCATCTTTTGCGCCACCATCTGCTCGGTCTCCTGAAAATAACGACGCCGTTCCGCATGCCCAATGATCACGAACTCCGCCATATCCTTCACCATATCAGCGGCCACCGCTCCGGTATAGGAGCCCTGAGGATACGGGGAGATATCCTGGGCGGCCAGAGCCACATTCTCCAATCCCAATGCTTGCAAATGTTCCGCCAATGATGGCAAACAGAGAAATGAGGGGGCAACAATAATGGTTAAACCGGGTGTCGGACGATAGCGCCGGGCAAATTCAGTAAACCAGTTCTTCGCCTCCTGTACCCCTTTATTGCACTTCCAGTTGCCAATCACGAATCTTTGCACCATATTCTCCGTCATACAAAAAAATCTCCACCCTGTCAGACAAGAAACGACATCTCTTGCACAATTACGGAGGGAGCTCCGCCAGAATCCGCTCGCGGATGATCTCCGGGCTTACGCCCGCTATAATAAGCTGTTTTCGTCGTGACTGATGTCCCTGGTGGAGAAGAATACGCTGTCGTCCAATCTTGAAAAATGATGCCATAAAGGCAAGAAGAGCCTTGTTCGCAGCATCATCTACCGGTGGGGCGGTCACGGCCACCTTCACCGCCTGGTCATGGATCCCGACCAAGGCCGTGCGGGAGGCCCGAGGCTGGACAAACACCGTCAGAAGAGATCGGTCATCAGGAAGCTGAGAAACAAAGGACATGAAATTACGAAAAGGCGTGTTTTTTTTGAGGAAGCCATTCAAAATAACCTGAACACCTTGACTCTCGTCTTCGGGTTGTCTTTGGCCGATTCTCAATCACACAATTCTTTGCAAACCGCAATCACGCCGAAGGTCGTGATCACCAGGTCATCGTGTTGACGGGGTATCGCCGCCACCATCGTCATCCGCAGAGGTCTCTTCCACTTCCTCGCGTGCATCATCCCCATCCCAATCCCCATCCGTATTAGCAACAGCCAAAGACGATGGAGAATCCTCACCATAGCCCTCATCGGAGAGGATAGCCATCGCCTCAGGAGAAAGGGTGCCGTCTTCAAGGATTTTGATTTTTTGAAAAAGATCCTCATGCTCGATGCTATCATGCACAATCGTTTCTTCCTCATCCGGCGGGAAGACCTCCAGGCTGTGCAGATAGGATTCAAGGGTGTGGCGCACGGTGCGGACAGCCTCACGGTGCTGTCGCTGAAGCAGTTTGATCTCCTGGGGTAGGCGGGAAAGTTCGGCATGGGCGCTGCGACGAAGCTGTTCAACCTCAGCCTTGACGGCCTCCCGAAGCTGTTCCGCCTGCTGCTGGCTTTTCTCCCTCATGGAATCACAGAACTGCTGGGCCACCACCAGGGTGGTCTTAAAATCAACCTCATCCTGTTTCGCCTCTCGCTGCTGTTCGTGGATCAACTCGATTTTCCGGGCCAGATTTTCTTTCTCCCCTTCTTCCTGCTCAAAAAGCTCCTCCATCTGCCGCATCTCATCTTTGACTGCCTGCAACTCTACTGTCAGAGCTTCTTTTTCCTGTTCAAGACGGTCAATTTTGGAACGAAGTCCCTCCGTTTCCTGTACAGAAACGGCCAGTCGCTGCTCACTGACTATTCCCGCCTTTCGTTGCTCTTCGCCCTTTTTCCGCGCTTCCTGCAACTCCGCCTCGGTCACCCCTTTTGACTGTTCCAGGGCGATTTTCTCTTCATGAACAGTCTGCATATCTTCAACCTGAAGACGGCATCGCTCCTGCAATTCAAAGAATTCGTCAGCCAAATTTTCCAAATAGCTCTTGACTTCAATGGGGTCATAGCCCCGGAATTTCGTTTGAAATTCCATATCCTTGATCATCTGGGGGGTCGTGGACATATCTCTCCTTTTCGTGCGCACAAAATTTATTCTTTTTTGAGTCCCTAACGATATCAGATGCTAATATCGGGCCATCTGCTTGAGCGTGGGCACCAGAAAACTCTGAAGGAACATAATGCCCATAATCAAAATCATGGGCGAGAAATCAAGGCCCCCCATCGCCACCGGAACCGCCTTCCGAATCCGGCTGAGCAAAGGTTCAGTGATCTCATGGACAAAACGAACCACCGGATTATAGGGATCGGCATTTACCCAGGAGATAACCGCTCGGCCAATAACAACCCACATATAGGCGGACAGGAGAAAATCAAGCAACTGGGCCAGCGCCATCATAAAATTATTCAATACAAACATGATTTTTTTCACCATGAACAAATCGTTTTCATCGCCAGACCGCGCCAGCTAAGCTACTCTGCTGCCTGCGGCCACGGCCCCGCTCACTGTTATGAGCTCCAATCGTTTTTTGCCAGTGACAACCGTCTGCGCCGCCAGCACCATGCCCTGCGATTGCACCCCCATCAACTCCACCGGTTGGAGATTGGCCACAATCACCACCAATCGTCCC
>DYNG01000088.1 GCA_020721165.1 Desulfocapsa sulfexigens | reverse complement strand
CCTGATTCGCGCCCTCACCGGCATTGAAACCGACCGTCTCAAGGAAGAGAAAAAGCGCGGCATCACCATTGAACTCGGTTTCGCCCACCTTGATCTGCCTTGCGGCCACCGTCTCGGCATTGTGGATGTCCCCGGTCACGAAAAATTTGTCAAGAACATGGTGGCCGGCGTCATGGGCATGGACATCGTCGCCTTTATTGTCGCGGCGGACGAGGGGATCATGCCCCAGACCAGAGAGCATTTTGAAATCTGCCAGCTTCTGGGGGTCAAGGAAGGAATTATCGTCATCACCAAAAAAGACATGGTGGAGCCGGACTGGCTGGAGATGGTGACCGAAGAGGTCAGGGATTTCTGCCAGGGCAGTTTTTTGGAAAAGGCGCCGCTGCTCACCGTCTCCTCCATCACCGGGGACGGCATAGCTGAGCTGAAAGAGGAGTTGAATCGTTTTGTGCTTCGTCAGGAGCTCAAAGAGGTGCATGGCCCTTTCCGGCTGCCAGTGGATCGGATTGTTGCGATGAAGGGTTTTGGGGCGGTTATTACCGGCACCTCGGTTTCCGGGCGGGTGAAGGAGGGAGAGGAACTGCAATTCTATCCACATGACCTGATTGCCAAGGTCCGCGGCCTCCAGGTGCATTCGCAGACAGTCAGCGAAGTGGAGGCCGGGCACCGCACCGCCATCAATCTGCAGGGGGTTGACACGGCCCTGATTGAACGGGGCATGGTGGCCGCCACCCCCGGATGTTTACAGGCCGGCTATATGCTGGACTGCGATTTTCTCTATCTGGCCGCCAACGAGAAACCGCTCAAACACCGAACCCGGGTTCGCATTCATCTGGGAACCGCCGAAATCATGGGCCGCATCTCCCTGCTCACCCAGGACGAAATCAGCCCCGGCAACCGGGCCGCCATTCAGCTTCTCTGTGAAGAACCAGTGGCGGTCTGGCCGCAAGACCATTTCGTCGTGCGCAGTTATTCCCCGGCCACCACCATTGGCGGCGGCACGGTGCTGGGCAACCAGCCGCCCCGCAAACGAAAGCGGGCCACCGACCATGACCGCCAGGCCAACTCCGCCATCTTTCAAGCGCTGGAGCATGGCAGCCTTGAAGAGCAGCTCCTCCTCTTCCTCGAAGAGAGCCAGACCAGCGGCCTCACTGCTGATGAACTTTCCATCCGCCTGGGCCTTTTTGGCAAACAGTTCAAAAAAATCATGAACGGGCCACTCTCCACCCGCAAGGTGGTGGTGGTGGATTCAGCCGCCCAACGCTATCTGGCCCAGACGGTCAGCGATGGCATTGAGAGTGCCCTGCTGACCACTCTGACGGCCTTCCACCACAGGCAGCCCCTGCAAAACGGCCTGTCCAAGGAAGAGCTCCGCTCCAGTCTGGGCAAACGGGTGGGGCAGAAGGTTTTTCAATTCTGCCTGCACGAACTGGGGAAAAAGGGACTGGTCGTCCAGGAAGAGGCGGAGGTGCGGTTGGCCACCCACAGTATTGCCCTGCATGCCGATGAGCAGGCCCTGCAACAGGAGATCGCCGCCTGGTATCAGAATAAAGGACTGGCCACGGCCACCATCCGCGAGAGCGGCGAGCGATTTGCCGACGCCCCCGACAAGATGGTCAAAGAGGTGCTGGCCCTGCTCCTGCGCCAAGGCACACTGGTCAAGATCAGCGAAAGCCTCTATTATCACGCGGATACCATTGCCAAACTCACCCGCGATCTGAGCGATTTTCTCCTCCGTGAAGGCGATATTGACGCACCCCGCTTTAAAGAACTGACCGGCCTGACCCGGAAATTCTCCATTCCTCTACTGGAATATTTCGACCGGGTCAAACTGACCATCCGGGTCGGTGACACCCGCATCCTGCGCAAGAAAAGCCCGTGATCCGCGAGCCTGTTGCCACTGTTTTTCCTCCCCTGTTCCATTGATGGGCACCCTGCAAATGGCTGGCCGCCCTGCCCTTGCTCCTGCTGTGCCACTCTCAATGCGCCAACGATGGCGAGACGAATCCTGTCACCTCTTGCGTACAACGAAAAAGAGGGCGACAAAACTGGCGACAACTCCGCCATCGGCGCCAAAACGGGCCTGATACTCCTGCTCAAATCGTTGCAGGCCCTTCTTGCTCCAGCGATATTCGCGCGCGCCCCCCACTCCCGTGGCCCGCAGATGATGCAGCAGGGCCCGGGGATTGGGCAAGAGCAAGGGAATCCGCTCCTCAACCACTCTCTCCACGATAAAATCCCGGGCCAGAATCGCTGCCAGTTCTTCGGCCCGGCGATAGTCAAGCCCGACACCGGTCAACTCCCGGAATTCAGCGAGGGTGCCGGGGCCAAAGAGGGAAAATACCAGAAAACCGCCGGCCTGCAAGGAACGGGAAAGGGTCTGAAAGAAGCGGGGCAGATCTGCCAGCCACTGAAACGAGGAACTGGAAATAATCAGGTTCAGGTCAGAGGGCAGAGGAATGGTTTCAATATCGCCAAAACAGGGACACAATACCGGCCCTTGCCGCTCTGGGAGGCCCATCACCACCAAGGGGAGAAAGTCCGCCACCAGATCGTTGAGAAACAGGGTGGCCACCGCCTTTTGCCGACAGAGCTCGTGGGTCAACAGGCCGGTGCCGCAACCAATCTCCAGCGCCCGTTCATACCTGATATCCGAAAACTCATCGGTCAGAGTCAGCAGGCGGCGGCCCACTTGCCGCTGCACGATCGCGTGATCGTTATAGGTGGCCAGCGCCTGGCGGAAGCAGCGGGCGATCCGCTCTTTATCGCCAAAACCGGTTGTCATCGCCCCTCTTCCCCGGCCAATTCCAGCAGATCATCCCAGTTTTGCCAGGCATAAAAGGGGAAATGGGGGCCCTGGACGCGCCGCACCCTCAGCCCCAATCGTCCCTGCTGCCAGAATGCCAACTGGTGCGCGGCAGGAAAAATCCGATCCTGCTCGGTAATCAGTACCTGGTGGTAGATGGCCGTCTCCATCCCTTCGCAATCCACTCGTCTTTGCAGGGCGGCCAACTCCAACCTCTGGCTCTCCACCGTTCTTTGCGGTTGATGCTGGAGAAATGTCTCCAGCACGAGAGGCTCCTGACAGACACGACGATAAAATTTCAAGCGGCTGGCCTCGCTCCACTGCGCAATCGTCCCCCTCACCATCTCCGCCGGAATTCCCAACTGGTCATGGATCGGGCAGAGGGTGCCGGCAATGGCAATGGCGGTATGGAAACGATGGGCCCAGTGGCGGAAAAGCTGCTGCCCCACCCACACCCCCAGAGACCAGGCAACCAGAGAAACGGAAGAATAACGACTGAACAGGCGGGCAACGACGCAGTGCAGCTCCAGGTCATGGTAGTCGTAGAGCATGAGTATGTCCACCGCTGATCCGGCGGCCAAGGGCCGGAACGGGGTCTCATCCATCCCCCAGCCGTTACAAAAGATGAGCAGCCGTGACGAGCGGACTGGCGGCTCGGGTTCGTCGCCGACATCGCCATGAGGGGACAGCCAGACGAGTTTCATACTCCGGCCCCTGCCCCTGACCGGTTTGCCGCCCGTTCCCGTCCAAAAATCTCGGGCAGCGCCGCCAGATCCGACCATTGCATGTCCGCCGTCAAGGACAAGCGGAAACGGGCAGTGCCTTCGGGCACCGCCGGCGGTCGCACCGGAAAGATCAGAAATCCCTGTTCCCGCATTCTCTCGGCCAGTCTGACCGCTTCCTGATCGGCCCCGATAATCAGCGGGATGATATTGGCATCGCCAGCCGTTGCCAGCCCCTGCTTCTCCAGAGCCAGCCGCAACTGCCGGGACAATCCGGCCAGGTGTCGTCGCTGTTCACCCATGCCCTGCTGAAGCCTGAAAATATGGCGACTCCAGTTGACGACCACCGGCGGCAGGGCCGTGGTGAAGATAAGAGAGCGGCTAAAGTTGACCAGAATATCATGAATCTCCCGCGAGCAGACCACAAAGGCGCCGATGGAGGCAAAGGCCTTGCCAAAGGTGCCCATCAACAGATCAACATCCGCCCCAACGCCCTCTTCTTCCGCCTTCCCCAGCCCTTTGCCGCCATACAGACCGACGGCATGGGCCTCATCGAGATAGAGCAGGGCATCATACTTTTTTTTCAGAGAGACCAGGCGAGGCAGATCGGCGCTGTCGCCATCCATACTGAAGACCGATTCGGAAACAATAATCACCTGTTCATAGCGATGCCGATGGCTGGCCAAAAAAGATTCCAGTTGTTCATAATCACGATGGGCAAATCGTTTATGAGTCGCCCGGCATAAACGAAGGCCATCATGGATGGAGGCGTGATTGAGTTTGTCGGAAAGGATCAGATCATTCTTGCCCAGCAGGGCGGGCAAAATGCCGATGTTGGCGTGGTAGCCGGAATTAAAGAGCAGCGCCGTCGGTCTTCCATAGGCCGTGGCCAGTTCATCTTCCAGGCTATGGGCCAAATCGCTGTCGCCGGCCAGAAGACGGGACGAAGCCGCCCCCAGGCCATATTCCGCCAGCAGATTCCCCGCCTCCAGGCCCTGGTAGAAATGTTCCGCCAGCGCCATGTCGCCTGCCAATCCCAGATAATCATTGGAGGTGAGGTTGAGCAGATCCTGCCCCTGATACTGAACCCGGCAGCCCCGCCGCCCGCTCAGGGGCCGGAGTTGCCGCAATCTGCCCTGGTCGTGCAGAAGCTGCAATCGCTGCTGGAACTCGCCGCTCATGATCGTCCCACCCGGCTCACCTCGTCAACAATGGCCGTGGTCACCCGAGATAAATCTTCCTCGGTTATGCAATAGGGCGGCATCACATAGACCAGCCGGCCAAAGGGCCGCACCCAGACGCCCCGCTCGACAAAGGCCGCCTGCATCAGGGCCATATCCACCGGCTCGCGCATTTCCACCACGCCAATGGCCCCCAGCGCCCGGACATCGCTCACCTGCGGCAATTCCCGACAAGGGGCAAGCCCCTCTTTCAACAACCTTTCGATCCGGCGCACCTGCTGCTGCCAGTCAGATTCCAGTAAAAGCCGAATGGAGGCGCAGGCCACGGAACAGGCCAGCGGGTTGGCCATAAAGGTGGGGCCGTGCATAAAGACCCCGGGAACACCGGCAGAGATGGTGGCGGCCACCTTCGTGGCGCAGAGAACCGCCGCCAGGGTCATCATCCCGCCGGTCAGGGCCTTGCCCAGACAGAGGATATCAGGGCTGATCCCGGCATGGTCACAGGCAAAGAGTTCACCGCTGCGCCCAAAGCCGGTGGCGATCTC
>DYNG01000087.1:3863-5268 GCA_020721165.1 Desulfocapsa sulfexigens | reverse complement strand
AGAAAAATTTTGCCACAGGTTTCATGCTGATATCACAAGGATAAAACTGAAGACGAGACGAAGTCGTTAGACGAAGTCGTTAGACGAAGTCGTTAGACGAAGTCGTTCTTTTTCAAGGAGCCCTCAAGCCACAATCCGGCAATCGCTTGCCGATCAAAACTGGCACGAGAGGTGAATGCCACGAAATTGCAGAATGAAGAGATCAGGAGGGAAAAAAATGACAAAAAGAGTCCACAATAAAAAAATGCGCTCATTACGCATCCCTTTTCCTTGCAAACACCGGGGGGAGTGATTGTCCAGAAGCTGAGGCAGGGCTCCAGGCCGCTACCTCTGACCGAGAGGCTCAAGAGGCTTCTTGGCTGAGAACAACTGATAAAATTTGCCAGGGATTTCACTGGTGAAGGACAAATATCTGTCAGGGATGGTCGGATGCGGAAAGGCCAGATGGTGGGAGTGCAGGGCCAGGCGCCGCAGGGGATTGGTTTTGGCCCCATATTTTTTGTCGCCCACAATGGGATGCCCCTGATCTGCCATGTGGACCCGAATCTGATTTTTGCGGCCGGTGATCAGGGTGATCTCCAGCATGGCATAGTCGCCGGCCGGGCTCTGCCTGACCACCTGATAATTGGTGACGGCCTCCTTGCCTGCGCCCGGATCATCATGCACACTGTAAACCCGCAAGGCCTTTGATTCGGAAAGACGACTCACAATCTGCCCGCTCTGGGGGGCGGGAACCCCCTCAACAATGGCTATATACTGTTTTTTTGCCATGCCCCACTGCTCCTGCAGGGCCTGCTTGACGGCTTCAGTTTTGGCAAAAACCAGCAGGCCCGATGTCCCCTGATCCAGACGGTGGACAATAAAAATCCGCGCCTGCCTGGTTTGGGCCCGCTCTTTCAGCCATTGGCTGAGCAGATAAAAGGCGGTCTTCCTCTTTTCCGTATCCGTGGCAATGGTCAAGAGGCCCGCCGGCTTCTCAATCACAATCAGGGCCTCATCTTCATGGATGATCGTCAGCTCAGGGCAGTACGAAGACTGCTGTCGCGCCTCCTGTTCCGAACGAATGGCGATTCGATCACCGGCCTTGACCAGATACTCAGGCCGACCGGCCTGCTGATCATTCACCGTGACGGCCTCATATTTCAACAGTTGCCGGGCCTTGGTCTTGGAATACCCGGCCTGAAGAAGCAGGGTAAGCAGATCCGTGTCGTGGCTGGCAACCAGGGCTTTCACGCCTTTTCCTGCTTATGGGAGCGAACCGTTCGCCGCTGCGGCTGGCGATAATAGAGGGCCAGGCCCTGCAAAAAATTCCTGAGAAACTGATTGCCGCATTCCCGGTAATTTTTATGTCCTTCCTTACGAAACAGGGCATTCAGCTTGGGCCTGGTTATAGGGCACTCCGCCA
>DYNG01000087.1:0-3763 GCA_020721165.1 Desulfocapsa sulfexigens | reverse complement strand
CCTTCCTTACGAAACAGGGCATTCAGCTTGGGCCTGGTTATAGGGCACTCCGCCAGCGCCAATATTTCCATGAGATTATCCTCTTGAAGTTCCAGGGCAATACGGAGTTTTTTCAAAATCGTGTTATTAGTCACCGGCAGGGAGGCGGGGCCCTGATCCGGGGCTTTTTTTTTCACCCCCCTTTTCTGAATAATGAGGCCATTGAGCAAAGCCTCCAGCGCCGTGTCACTGCACGCCAGAAAGCCATCCTCCCCTTCCTTTTTCAACAGGGCGGCGACCAATGAGGAGTCCACACCACATTCCCCAAGCCGGCACAACTCCGCCAGCAGATTATCGGAAAGATCAAGGGCATAACGGATACGCCGCAGAATATCATTGTTGATCATGGATGCAATACCGGTATGACAAAAACCCACGGCCAAGGCTGAACGCCAGACATCAGCAGCCCTCGACCTTGGCCTTTTTCGGGGCGGGAGCAGCGGCATCACCGCTTTCATTTTTCACCTCACCCGCCTGGTCGCCCACGACCTGGCGGAGCGCTTCCCCGGCCCCCGTCGCCTCTCTTTTTATCTCCCCGCTCTCTTTCTGCAGGGTCGCGCTCATATCTGCCGCTGCCTTCTTGGCCGTATCCTGAATTTCAAGCGCCTTTTCCGCCAAAGATTGAGTGGCCGCCGCCGTTTTATCCACAGCGATATGGGCCTTCTGTTTGGCCGCCTCAATGGACTGGGCGGCTGAATCCTTGGCGGGAGGGGCCTGGGGCTCCTCATTGCTGCATCCAGAAAACCCAAAACCAATAAACACAAGCGCAACCCAGAGTTTGATTCCCCATTTTTTCATCTGTCATTTCCTCCAGGAAAAGATTCATTATCTACAGAGGCAAGACCAGGCCTGCCACAACCCCCCGACAAAAACAGGGATCAGCGCCCGGCAGCGCCTCGTTCTTTCGGCAACAACACCGTCTCTCTGCGGGCAAGGATATCACCCATCGCCGCCCTTTTCAAGCATCAAGTAGAAAGTGCGCGACTGGCCGCCTCCAAAGCCCTTTGACTGTGCCGCCCGCCCTCGGTAACGGGCAGTTCGGTTCCAAGAACAGTCTTAACCACCAGCCCCGGTTGAAATTCAGTCACCGGCATGGAGAGAAACACTCTGCGCTGCTTTGGCTCCTCGTGGACGATATCGGCGGCAAGGAGATGGTCAAGGGCCCGGGAGAGTGCCGCCTGGGAATACTCTGGACAAAGAGCGGGAAGCATTGCGACCGTCACGGGCTGTTGTTGGGCAAAAAAACAAGTGATTTGAGTAACGATATCCAGGGCGGCGCTGAGAATGATCATCGGGGTTACTGGCGCCGGAGACAGATGATAATGGCGATAACTCTGGCAGGCAAAGGCAATTTGGGCGCCGGTCAGAATAAATATCCACCCCAGATATGACCAGATCAGAAACAGGGGGAGAGTCGCAAAAGAGCCATAAATGGTATTATAATTGGAAACCCCGACCTGCAGGCTGACAAAGACATTTTGGGTGATAAACCAGAAGATGGCGGCCAGAACACCCCCCGTCAATGCCGGCAGAATCTGCACCTTGGTATTGGGAAAGACCATATAACAAAGCATTAAAGCCAGGGCAATACAGACAACGGGCAGGAGCAACAGCAGGGTCGTATGTAGCCACGACACCGGCAAAAAAGGGGTGATCCAGGCCAGGAGTCCGGGGTTTTTCAAGACCGTGGTGGCCGCAAAACCACTATTGATGGCAACCGGCATCAGGATCAGAAGAGCAAGATAATCCGTCATCTTGCGCATCGCCGAACGGCCAGCGGACACCTGCCAGATGGTATTCATCGCCTTTTCGATGGTATCAAAGACCATAATGATGGTGATCAGCATCAGTAACACCCCGATGGAACCCAGAGTCGTAAAATCCGTCTGGTCAACATAGGCAAAAAGCTTATCCGCCGCCGCCCGCAGATGGCTGGTCAAGGTAACTGCGCCCCCCTCTTTTTCCGCACCAGCATCTCCTGCCCCTACTGCCGACGCTGATCCTCGACCAGTGCCCTGCTCCAGGGTATCAATATAGTCATAAACAACCTGTTGCAGATGGTTGCCCCCCCCGACGCCTTTGACCAAGGCGGTGCTCATGGCCAACAGGGGAACCAGGGAAAGCAGAACGGTATAGGTAAGGGCGCTGGCACGCAGAGCCAACTCGTTACGACGAAACTCACGGATGGTAATCAACAATACCCTGACTACCGAATGGCAAATCTGATGCTGGTGACAAGGCGAAGCAGCCCAGCTCTCAAGACGATGAAACAGAGAAGTCATTGCCTCAGTGTAAAAAAGGTTGCCAGAACACCCTGGCAGATGAACGGGACACGAGACAAAAGCCGGGCCCAAAGGGGTCCCCGGCGATCCTGACTGGCATCACGATTTCCGGTCGGAGAGCTCTTCATGAAAAATCTCTCGTTTGGCAATAGCCTCGGCCTTCACCCGGTTGAGAAGTTCGGAGAGAACAGGGACGATATGCTCTCGAATGTCACCAGCCACAATCAAAAAAAGGAGATCTTCACCGGGTTGAAACCGGCCGCTGCGAACCTCCACCACAATATCAAAGATACCGGCCCGAGCAAGCAATTCCTGACGGATGGCCTCAATCTTGTGCAGATCGGGGATAACCTCCAGGGCCTGCACCTGGCTGTGATCTTTTCGTGACCAGTTGCGAACCACGCCGTTATGGATCAGGATCATGCCCACGGAATCCTGGAATCCCGGGGATTGTTTCATTTCAGCGATTTTTTTGGAAATATCCATAAGTTGCGGCCTCTCTTGTAAACAGGGGATATTATACCAGTCACAGCGACGGGTTCCACGATCAATTCATTTATGGGACGGCAGCCAGGGTCTGCTCCATTTTCTGGGCCGACTTGAGGGCGGCTAAAAATTCGGGATAAAAATTACGGGAGGCGAATTTAAAGCGATCCCCCTGATATTCACGGAAAATTTTTTCATACGACCCTTTCTCTTTTTTGGCCTTCACCATCCCGGTCGTCCCGTAATTATAGGCCGTCAAGGCCAAAGGCCAACTACCCAGAACGGCGTGGTTTCTCTTCAGAAACTTGGCCGCCGCATGGCTGGAAAGAATGGGATCCCGCCGCTCATCAATAAATGCATTGATTCGCAGGTACTGTTTGCCAGTTGAGCGGGTAAACTGCCAGAGTCCCGAAGCCCCAACCTTACTATGCGCATTCGGGTTGAAGGAGGATTCCACATGAGGCAGGTAGGCCAGCTCTTCAGGCAGATTGTATGAGCGAAAAATCTGCCTGATTCTGGGCAGATACGCCAGGGAACGAAGCACGCCCGCCCGGAACCTTTCCTTCTGGCCGATCTGGATTCGCACCGACCGGCTGGCAAAGAGCAGGCGCGAGGGACTGGCGCCCTTGTACACCATGGCAATCCGTTGCTCTTCATTATTTCGGGGGATTCCCCCCTGGGCAAGATAGCTCAGGATGGCGGCATATTTTCGTTCCGCCTCCTGAAGAACGGGCTTATTGATTTGACTGGCACCATCCTGCAGGCAATCCATAACAGGAATAACGGCATAAACTCTGGTCAAGTCATAACGATCATGCACAACTGCTTCCCGGGTAGAGTAGTGGGTATAAACGAGTTCCCAGAAGGCGACATTGGAGGCGATGACCGGGTACACGGGAAATTCATCCCTTTTTCCCGCAGCCGCCCACGAGGCCACCACCCCTATCCCCGCCACA